>CAZHGF010000043.1:0-3796 GCA_964531945.1 uncultured Gammaproteobacteria bacterium
CACGGAGAAAAAAGAGAAGCAAAAAGAATTACAACGATTACTCATAAAAGTTGTGGTAAGTTTAGTATCGGGAGCATTTATTGTGTGGGGAAGTTTTCCTGTTCTTATGGAGACTGCTCCAAGCTTTCTTCGTAATCCGTTTATACAATTTCTCCTTGCAACACCTATTCAGTTTTGGGCCGGCTATACATTTTACGCTGCCACACTCCCAGCTCTCCGTCATCGCACCGCAAATATGGATACATTGGTCGCAATTGGGACTACGGTAGCATATGGTTACTCACTTTTTGTAACATTCTTTCCCAGAACCGTATCACAGCTTGGCATAGAACCTATCCCTTACTTCGATGTATCTACGATTATTATCGCTCTTATTTTACTCGGAAGGTATTTTGAGGCAAAAGCAAAAGTGGGAACATCTGAAGCGATAAAAAAACTTATTGGTTTACAGGCAAAAACTGCGCGGGTGCTTCGTGCGGGAAAAGAGGCTGATGTACTAATTGAAGAAGTTTTGGTTGGCGATGTTGTACGTGTCAGGCCGGGTGAGAAAATCCCAGTCGACGGAGTGATCATGGAGGGAGAATCTTCAGTTGATGAATCGATGGTGACAGGTGAAAGTATCCCTGTCGATAAAGCAGACGGCGATACTGTTATTGGCGGAACCATGAATAAGTCAGGATCGTTTACCTATAAAGCGACAAAAGTCGGTCAGGAGACAATGCTTGCTCAGATTATACGACTTGTAGAAGAAGCGCAGGGAAGCAAAGCTCCGATACAGCGGCTTGCGGATCTTATTGCGTCATACTTTGTTCCGGTAGTCCTCATGCTTGCTATCGCAACATTTAGTATCTGGTACATCTTTGGACCTGATCCGGCACTCCTCTATGCTCTCTTAAATACTGTTGCCGTACTTATTATTGCCTGTCCTTGCGCAATGGGTCTTGCAACTCCCACTGCGATTATGGTTGGTACGGGAAAAGGAGCAGAACATGGAATCCTAATTAAGGATGCCGAGAGCCTGGAAATAGCGCATAAAGTAAATACTATCATCTTTGATAAAACCGGTACGTTGACAAAAGGAAAACCAGTCGTTACTGACATTATTCCCGTTATGAATTCTGCATCAAAAGTTACGCGCAGTACACATAACCCACAACTCATAACTCATAACCTCCTAAAGTTGGCTGCCTCTTTAGAGAAAGGTTCAGAACACTCACTTGCCGATGCGATAGTAAAAAAAGCTGAGTCTGAAAAACTTGCCTTGCATAAAACTGAAAAGTTTAAGGCGATTGCCGGACATGGTATAGAAGGATTTATTGAAAATAAAAAAGTAGTACTGGGAAATAAACGGATGATGGATAAAGAAAAAATCAGCTATAAAGAAGTCGAGAAAGAAATAGACAAACTGGAGAAAGAAGGAAAAACAGTAGTGCTTCTTGCAGTAAATAGTACATTGGCAGGACTCATCGCCATTGCAGATACGGTAAAAGAAACTGCTGAAGCAGGAGTGATTATTCTAGAAAAGAAAAAAATCGAAGTTATCATGATTACCGGAGATAATCATCAGACTGCTCAAGCGATAGCACAAAAACTGGGAATCAAGCGGGTTCTGGCAGAAGTATTACCGGATCAAAAAGAGCAGGAAGTGAGAAAGATCCAGGCTGAAGGGAAAGTGGTTGCGATGGTTGGTGATGGAATCAATGATGCGCCTGCCTTAGCAGCTGCTGACATTGGAATTGCGATGGGGACAGGTACTGATATCGCCATAGAAGCTGCGGACATATCGCTTGTTAATAAAGATTTGAAATCAATCGCGGCAGCAATCGAGCTTTCCAAAAAAACAATGAGAACGATTAAATTGAATCTTTTCTGGGCGTTTGCTTATAATATTCTTCTTATTCCGGTTGCTGCCGGTTTACTTTATCCGATTTTTAATATCTTGCTTAATCCCATCCTTGCCTCTCTGGCCATGGCTTCTAGTTCAATATCTGTCGTAACGAACTCCCTCTTTTTAAAACGAGTAAGACTGTAAAATTAAGTACTATGTACATACTCGTTATGAGTTCATCGTAACAATATGGTCCTATGGTTCCATTGTTCAATGGTTGCAATGGTTTAAAAGCCATGGAGCCATTCACCCATATAACTATTGAGCAATTGAGCCATTGAACCATAGAACCATTGACTTACATACTGCATGTGCGAAAATGCGTATGCAAAATTCGTAGAGAAAATACCCGCAAGAACTTGATTTAAGAAGCTATATCACATTAAACATTCCTCGAAACATATTCATACTGCAGGAAAATGCGATTGGACCTTTTTCCTTCGGTGTAAACTCAAGTATATTCTCTCCCACACTCAAGGCCTTCTGAATTCCAAGCTTTGGAGCGGTGATAAATCCCTGACACCCAAATACATTCTCTCCATTCACGATCCATCGCACGGGTACTCCCTGTTTTACCGTAAAATACTGCGGACTATAACCTTGGCCGTTGACACTCATCCGTACCTCCTGATATCCATCTTTTATAACGGCTTGTTTATATGAAACTCTATTATTTTGATCGAAGGGATTTACCGTTATACCATATCCTGACAGAAAATTGGAGAAATATGACAATCCGATCAGGAAAACCAAAACACCCATTACTTTTGCAAAATAGGGATAATAGGATGATTTTGTAAACGACGAAGCAAATCCTATTGCAAATAGCGCCGGTGACGTACCCAACGCAAATACCATCATCATCAGTGAACTTTGAACCGGATTTGCGAGACCCAGCGCATAGAGCTGTACTGACTGAGTAAAACCACAAGGAAGAAGATATGTTATTGCGCCTAAAAGAAATGAAGTTTTCTTCGGTGACCGGATTAACCTTCCTTCAATTCTCGTAAAAATACTTTTTGTGAGAGGATTCCCGGCTATAAAAGAAAATGAGACCAGTCTTAACATACTCAGTCCAATAAGTATCATAAAAACTGCGACAAATACCGTCAAAAATGACCCGAGTTGCAGATTCTGCGCTGCCGTTTTCCCGATAAACCCTGCGATAAATCCAAATAATCCGTAGGAGAGAATTCTTCCCGCATTAAAACTTACCGCGGGCATGATATTCTGGGTGAAAGAAAGATCACTTCTACTCAGTTTACCGACTGTTGATAAAAAGAGCGCGCCTGATGTAGCCATACAGGTTGAAGTAGACGCAACAAGACCTAAAATAAACGCGGTCATAAGAGTAATACCTGATGAGGCGTTGAAGTCAGGAAGAATCTGAAATTCTTGAGCAAAAAAGTAGAGAATGAATAAGAATATCGCTATCGCGCTTGCATCGGCGAAACGCTTTAAATAAGGCTCCTTGTATCCGTCATTCTTACTTCCTATCTTATAACCGAAAGCGGCAATCTTTTTATTGAGCGTATGCTTGTCAAGATGACCCACATATGATATCTCTGCTTCCTGTTTTCTAAAGTTTGCGGTAACTTCTCGAACGCTCGGAACTTCTTTGAACTTATCTTGTATCAAAAACTCACAGGATGGACAATGCATACCCTGAACGGGAAGGGTAGCTTTTTTCAGCTTACTCATGTAACGTTCATTATACAGCATACTCAGTGTGCGCTACCTGCTGAATTTAAAAAATGATGTAAACCGCGCCTTTATTTCTCGCTCTTTCTTTTTTCTCCTGTAGAATATAATTCATGATCACTGAACCTGATTTTCTTAATAAACTATCACTCTTATATTTATTGAGGGAAGAATATAATCTTGAAAACCCTCAATTGATATTTAACC
>CAZHGF010000043.1:3806-8408 GCA_964531945.1 uncultured Gammaproteobacteria bacterium
AACCCGAAGGGAGAGTGTTCCTGGGGATATTTTATTACAACGGAACAGAATGAAAAATATTACCTGAAAATATATGGAGGCAATAATATTTCTGAAAATATTTTTACCGTCACTCAGGAACTCTATGAAAAAATACCAATCACTCAAATCTCACATCCCATAAAAACCAGAGATAATAAAATAATGACAGCTTTAAATAACCATCAAGTAGTGCTTTTTAACGCTATTGAAGGGATCGTAAATGATGAAGTCTATGATAAGTACTCCTATGATATCGGTAGACTTGTTGCACAAATTCATGCTGCGACTCTTCGTATCACTACTCCATTGGCGAAGGAAAATTTTCAGGGAAATTTAGACACTGAACTTGAAAAGTTAATAGCAACGCTCCAACAGAAGAACGATTCTTCTGACATTACCAGTATACTTCTTAATGCAAAAGAACGGATTCTACACGGCGCAGAACGGATACGAACCTACCAAAATCAACTCTCTGTAAGTCAAGTTCCCCTTGTTGTATCTCATGGAGACCTGTCACTGGGAAACTTGCTCATAACTCCAAGTAAAAAAATCTATATTATTGACTGGGATGATGTAGGCCTGGCACCCAGGGAGAAAGATTTTATGTTTTTTGTAAATAAAAACTATCATGATTTTTTGAAAGGATATAAAAGTATTATCCCTGAGGTGTCAGTAAGTAAAGAAATTCTTAAGTACTATCAAATTAAGTGGACACTTGACGAAATTCTTTTTTTTGCGCAGCGCTTACTCTATAATAATCCGAATTATCAGCAGCGACAATACGACATTGAACAACTGCAACGGGCCCGAGATGAGCTTGTACTCGATTAATATCGAGTTTGGGGACGAGCGAAGAGAAAGTTGAGAATATTCTCCCAGAGCGAAGCATTCGTTGATACTCCTCTGACTTCTTGAGGTGGAGGTTGTCCTGCTCCATCCGGTGGACGCTGACCTTCAGAAGATCGTTGCCCTTCAGGAGGTCGCGATTCACTACTTTCATGTCGTTCACCTTGAGAAGGTAGCTGAAAATTCTGCTGCTCTGCCGGAGGCATCCCTTCTCTTCGTTCACCAGTTGGTGGACCCTCTTTTCTTTCTTGAGGGTTGAACTGACCTTGAGGAGACTGATTTTGATAATTTTGTTGCATCTCCCGACATTTATCGGGATTATCTTTACAGAAATCTGCGGGTGGTGGGCTTCCTTGATTAGTATTTTGGAATGTCCCTTCAGGGCGTCGACACTTATCAGGGTTTTGACGACAAAATTCTTCAGAATTTTGTTGACCTCTATTCTGCTGCTGATATTGCGAACCTCTTTGATCACTGCCTGTTGATTGTTCACCGCCACATTCCTGAGGATGTTCCTGGCAATATTTACGGCAGCTTTCTTCAGAATCACATCCGCCCGGACCTTTTCTCCCCGACTCAAATCCTTGCCCACCAAACTTTTTACATTCCTCAGGATTCTTTTCACAGTAGGTACGACATGATTCTTCGCTGTTACATCCGCCCGGACCAATTCTATTACCTTCACTACCTGGAGGCGGACCTCCCCCAAACTTTCTACATTCATCCGGACTTTTCTCACAGAATGCTCGACAACTTTCCTCAGAGTTACACCCTCCCGGACCAACTCTTCGAATTCCTCCCTGAAGACCCGTCTGTTTTGCAAACTCTGAACATTTCTCTTTGTTTGCGTCCTGTTCACACACCGCCCGACAGCTTTGTTCTGAATTACAGCCTAAAATTGTCTGTGCTTTTTCAATAATATTTTTGTTCCCCGGTTCTTGCGGGTGAGTATCAATACCATTTTTCTTTGCGAAATTACTACATTTTTCAAAATTTTCCTGTTGATGACATACTGCTCGGCATTGCTCTTCTGAGGTGCATCCCAACTCAGACCTTGCCGCTTGAAGCAATGCTTTCCGACGCGTATCTTGCTCTATCTGTTTATAAAACCCTTTTTTCTTCGCGAAGGCGATGCATTGATCACCATGAGTTGCATCGTCACAGTAAGTTTTACAGGCTGAGAAATTAGCACAGTTGCCTAACTCTGCTATTGGAAATGTTACTCCATATTTTTTTGCGTTTGCCTCAGGGTTATCTTGCGTCTGTGCCATTATTCCTCCTGCAACAAAAGTCATGCTAAATAGAAGAAAAAGTGTTGCCGTTAGTATTATATTTTTCATTGTTCTAATGCGCTGAATGGATTACTACTAGATGTGCTCTCGAAGGGATTTTGATACTGACTGGTTGAAGAAAACGGATTACTGTATTCCTCTTTCAGAGGTATTGTTGGTGTTGGTACTGAAACACTTGGATTGTTTCCTTGTGTTCCCATCTGTCTATTCTGTGTCAGTAAATAGAAAGCAAATATTGCTACCACACCAATAACGGAGATAATGAGTCCCAAGAAAAGATATTTGTTTACAACTGGAGGGGAATGATGAGTTTGCGGTACATCCTGATTCCCAGATGTAGAGTCCATATCAAACAGTATGAGGTATGGATTTTAACTTGTCAATGCATATATTCAGTGAGGACTATCACACCATAGATAAAAAGGAGAATACATCCTTCTCTGCGAGATATCATTTTTCCACTCTGAGAAAAATAAAAGAGCAACAATAGCCCCCCTGCCATAGTCAAAAATGTCCTCATAAAATTGTCTGTGGTGATGACTTCTCCCTGACTCATAAGGGTAAATACACCAAAAAGAAATGTGTTTGCCGCAGCTGATCCAATGTAGTCACCAAATGCGATATCTTTTTTGCCCGACAGTACTGAACGAATTCCTACTGATAACTCCGGTAAATTAGTACCAAGCGACAGCACAATCAGACTGATATAAAAAGGGGTAACATTAAGAACTTGTGAGAAATATAACGTCTTGTCCACGATAATCTGACTTGAAACCAATACTAAACCTATACCAACAAGGATTTTTAAAAGATCAAAAATCGAGTACGATTTTAAATGAAAAATCTGATTATGTTTTCCGTCAAAAAGCCCTTTTCTCATCTGGATGAGAAAAGTCAGAATAATATAGAGCAAGATGAGCATGCCCCCTTCAAAAGGAGTAACAACACGATCGGTAACAAAAAATGCAGGCGCTATAAAAACAAATATTGAAAACAGGAGGGTACCTGAAGAAATTTGTCCATTCATGCGTACCCCGTTTCCGATAATGGCCAAAAGCGGGAGAATGCATAAAAATATTACTGGAATACCTCCAATAAGATTACCCACAAAAATTTCCGGCCTTTTTTCTGACACTGCGGTTAAACCTACTGCTATTTCAGGAGTAGACGTCAGCATTCCTAAAATGAGAAACGAGATTGAGAAAGATGATACACGGAGCTTATGCGAAAATTTATCAGCGGCAGAAACGATAAGACCCGCACCTAACCAGATAACAATAAACGACAAAATGAAATAAAGGATATTACTACCAAGCATAGTATTTAGTGTATTAATATCTGGCTTTAATAGCAAATTAAATTAAGTAAAATAGATATATGCTGAAATCTGAAACAGCGGTATTTGGTGGGGGATGCTTCTGGGGCACTGAAGCAGTGTTTCAACGATTAAAAGGGGTACAGAGTGTAACCCCCGGGTATGCCGGCGGAAAGATGGAAAATCCCTCTTACTATGATGTTAGTGAAGGTACCACCGGACATGCCGAAGTGGTCAAGATTGAGTTTGATCCAACTATCATTTCTTATGAACAGCTCTTAGATGTATTTTGGGTTGTCCATGATCCCCGAAGTCTCAATCGTCAGGGAGCGGACGTTGGTACCCAGTACCGCTCAGTCATATTCTATACAACAGAAAAAGAGAAAGAACTCGCAGAACAATCAAAGAAGAAGCTGCATGATTCTGGTGATCCGACTCGACCGGTAGTCACCGAAATAAAACCACTCGATAAATTTTATGATGCCGAGTCATACCATAAGAATTACTATGAAAAAAGTCCAGACCAACCCTATTGCCAGCTGGTAATTTCTCCAAAAATAAACAAACTGATTTCCCACTTTAACTCACTCGTCAAAAAATAGGAGAACTTCTGTTACTTTTTCTGTATCTGCTTCCAGTAGTAAATACTTCCTAAGACCAAATACGCCAGTAAAGCTAACCAGGTAATAACACCATAGATACCCCACGCACCCATAGCTCCATATCCCATCATGACTTTCTCACCTCCTTTCGTAAAAACGCTATATATACCATACTGGAATAAATCTTTTCATAATTATTTGACAATTACTATATCTTTTTGTTCAATAGTTAATAGGAATAATCCTATGATATTTAACCGCTTCCTCCTGAGCGTATTTGCACTCCTTATTGTAAGTATAGCTTACCATCCTCTAGTATCGGCAGTAACCAAGGTCGACCAGGAAGCTCTCAATCTCTTAAATCAGATGTACGATCAGGTGAAGAAAAATTGCGTTCATAAACTCGATCAGGCGAAGGCAAGAGAACAGGAGTTTGGCACCTGCGGTGTACAGAGAATCACCACCTGTATCCAGTCACAAGGCCCGAAAGCTGCACAGGCATGTGCAAATTCTGCGGTCGCCGGAT
>CAZHGF010000044.1:0-4729 GCA_964531945.1 uncultured Gammaproteobacteria bacterium
GATTTTGATGGAACGGTAAAAGAAATAGAAGAGCGGTTAGGAGCAAAACCAGTGGTAATGGTTTACCCTATCGGAAAAGAGCAGGACTTTAAAGGAGCTGTTGATCTTCTAGAAATGAAAGCACTCGTTTGGGACAAAGATCCCCAGGGAACTGAGTATACGGTAACTGACCAAATTCCGGCTGAGGTATCGGAAAAAGTTACCGAAATGCGAGCGAAATTAGTGGAACATATCGCAGAAACTGATGACATACTTCTTAACAAATATTTGAATGGAGAAGAAATCTCAGTTTCCGATCTTAAAGCTGCGCTGCGCAGCGCAGTTATTGCATACAAGGTTATTCCAATATTTTGTGGCACCTCACTTCGTAACAAAGGAGTACAACCAGTACTTGATGCGATCGTGGACTACCTTCCCTCACCTCAAGACTTACAACAAGTTAAAGGTATTAACCCCAAAACAAATGCAGAAGAAGTAAGAAAACTAACCCAGGAGGAAAAGTTTACCGCGCTTGCATTTAAGATACAGCTTGATCCTCACGTAGGAAAGATTACCTATGCCCGAATATATTCAGGAACTCTAACCTCAGGATCTTATGTCTATAACGCCAATGGTAATAAACAGGAACGGGTGAGCCGGCTTCTCCTGATGCACGCAAACCAGAGAGAAGAAATTGATAAAGCATTTGCCGGAGAAATTGTCGCTCTTGTGGGTCCTAAAGATACAAAAACCGGTGATACGTTAGCTACTCAGGAGAGTCCTATCCTTTTGGAACAAATAACCTTCCCTGAACCAGTCATCTCACTTGCGATTGAACCAAAAACGAAAGCGGATCAGGAGAAACTTTCCTATACCCTCCAGCGACTCTCAGAAGAAGACCCAACCTTCCGGGTAAAAATAAATCATGAAACCGGACAAACTATTATGTCGGGAATGGGTGAACTTCACCTTGAGATCGTATGAAGCGGGAAATGGGCATGGACGTAAATGTCGGTAAACCACAGGTAGCATATCGTGAAACAATCACGAAAATTATTGAGCAGGAAGCGAAATATATCAAACAAACGGGAGGCCATGGACAATATGGTCACTGTGTTATTACCTTAGAACCCCTTGGACACGGTGAAGGATTTAAGTTCGTCAATAAAATTAAAGGAGGTTCAATTCCAACAGAGTTTATTCCCTCAGTTGAGAAAGGAATTATTTCAGCATTGGAAAAAGGGGTACTCCTTGGATATCCATTGGTAGATCTCCGGGCAACCTTAATTGATGGAAGTTATCACGACGTCGACTCATCAGATATTGCATTCCAGATAGCAGGTTCTATGGCTTTGCAAGATGGCGCTAAAAAGGCCGGACTTACGCTTCTTGAGCCAATCATGAAGCTTGAGGTCACGGTTCCTGAAAATTTTATGGGTGTTGTTATCGGAGACATATCGAGTAAACGGGGAAAAATTTTAGGGACAGACGCGAGAGGAAAAGCTGTTATTATCCGCGCCTACGCCCCGCTTGCTGAGTTATCCGGTTACGTTACCATTCTTCGTTCTCTTACCGAGGGAAGAGGAATCTCGTATATGGAACCATCTCATTATGAAGAAGTCCCTCAGAATATTGTACAGGCAATGATTCAGAAATAACATGTATGAAAGTACTCGTCTTTTCCGATACCCATTTATCGGATATCTTCGACGAAAAAAAATATCAATACCTCGCAAAAATAATAAAACAGGCAGATAAGGTAATTATTAATGGAGATTTTTGGGAAGGACACGGTACTACTTTTGGAAAATTCATTACCTCTCCCTGGAAACAGTTATTTCCGCTTCTTAAAAAACGTCATGCCGTATACCTTTATGGAAATCATGATAAAAAAGAGTATAGTGACGACCGGGCTGGTATCTTTTCCGATATTCAGACGAAGCGATATAAATTACTATCAGGCGATAAAACTTTCATCTTTGATCATGGAGATGCCTATGCTCTTATTTTTAACAACCTGTTCGAAAAATACAGCGGGTTGAACAGGAAGAGCATTACCTATTTATTGTCTCACCTCCATGAACATATCGTCTCCAAAAAACTCACCCGATTATTTTTTCAACGCTACAATGACCAAATAAAAAAAAGGTTGAGTTCTATTGTGGCGGAAAATGAGATTCTTGTCTGCGGACATACCCATTGTGCAGAGTTCAATCTGAAAAACCGCTATATCAATACCGGACCGAATGTGTTTGGAATTGGGCATTATATATACATTGAAAATGGGGTGGTTACGGTAGGGGAAGAACGGTATGGTTAGTTGATACTTCTTTTTATTGTTATCCGCGGTTTACTATCAAAGCGTACTACTGTCGATATCTGAGAATTGGGAATATATACCAAGTGTCCATTTTTATCTTTTAAGATTGTTAGTCGAAGAGTAACGTTCTGCACAGTACCTTCTATATTGGCAATCTTTACTTTATCGCCGACGCCAAATTGATCTTCTACTATGATAAAAAATCCGCAGATGACATCTTTTACCAACGTTTGTGCTCCAAAAGAAAATGCAAGACCGGCAATTCCTGCACCGGTCAAAAGCGGCATAATATTTACACCCCATTGGGAAAGAATGATAAGAACAGCAACCAGAAAAAAAATAAGATCAGTGCTGTTTTTGGCAAGCGAACGGATACTACTTGTTCGGGCCAGAAATGAGTCACGCCCGATTGTTTTATGAACTCCACGAAAAATAAGATTTATGCTTTTCCTTGCGAATAAAACGAGAATATAGGTTACGATGAGAACAAATACCGTAAAAATAGCTTTCTCTAAAAAATCCTGTGAAAGGTTAATATTCATAAATCTATTATAACAAGACATAAACGTACTCTTACCCTATTATTATCCAATTTTTATAGATATCCTTACACATATGAAATACTATTGTCAGGTATGGTTAGTAAACCTGACCAAGGAAATAAACGAGTTTTTATTTTTGAACCTGATGAGGATGTACGAGCAGCTTTACAATCTCTTTTCCGTCTTACTTCGTCTGAATCAGTATCTTTCGATCCCCGTACGGTATTGAGAGGTTGGAATAATATAAATCAGATAAGGCGACTCTATCAGGAAAGAAGACCACAGTTTACTATTTTTGATATCAGCCATCCTTTATCGACTACGTTCCGGGATTTTCATCGCTTGCTTACCGCTATCCCAGAATCACGAGAGGCAAAAATGATCGTCACTTCAACTGACCCAACTCGAGTAAGTGAAATATTGGGGAGATATTTTCGGTTTCCTATTATAGGGAAAGTCTATTCTATTAATGCTCTCCTTGAACCACTGGATATTCGTCTGCAAAGAACTCCCGAACTCCAGCGTCAGCTTGATGAGATTGAAAGAAAATGGAGTAAACCAGAGATTCCTCGTCGGGGAGAAAGAGGGTTTTAAGTATAATAACGTATATGAAAAAGATTCCGTTTACGAAAGAGGGATTTGAAAAGATAAAACACGAATACAACGACCTTCAAGAAAAAAGAAAAGGAGCGGTAAAAGAGCTCTCAGAAGCACGGGATATGGGTGACCGGAGTGAAAACGCTGCCTATAAATCTGCCCGATGGAAACTATCAGGTATTGACCGCCGTTTAAAACACTTAAATAACTTACTGAAATATGGTGAAGTTATTTCTTTAACGAAACAGGGTGTAATCAACATCGGTAGTACCGTAGTAGTTTATGATGGCACTGATGAAAAAACGTTTTCTCTGGTGGGAGGATATGAGTCAGATACGCTGCAAGGAAAAATTTCCAATATATCTCCTATTGGAAAAGCATTAATGGGGAAAAAAGTTGGAGAAACGCTCACTATAACTATTCCTGCTGGAAAGTTGCATTACAAAATCGTAAAAATCACTCCCTGATATAGTTTGACCTCTTGACTTAGTGAACGATTGTTTACTATTATGTGAACTATAGTTCACATAATATATGGGAGAAGTACTGCATGAAAAAGTGAGTGTCATTTCTGTTTATAACTCTTCTAATGGCACGATCATGCCGCGAAAAATTCAGTGGCACGGAAGAGAGTATGTCATCACTAAACTCGGGTATCATCATAAATTTCGCGAGGGAAGAACTCTCATTCATATCTTTCATGTTACCGACGGCACAACCGCTTTTCGACTCCGTTTTGACACCGAATCATTACATTGGATACTTGAGGAGATATATGATGAAACTACCGCTTAATCACAATCCGCCATCAATAATGCATATTGATCTCAATTCCTGCTTTGCCACGATTGAGCAACAGGCAAATCCCTTACTACGAGGGAAGCCACTCGTTGTCGCAGCATACGCTACCCCGAACGGATGTGTTCTTTCACCTTCCATTGAAGCAAAACGGCATGGTATTAAAGTAGGTTCAACGGTTCGCGAAGCAAGATCACTGTGTAAACATGTTATCGTTCGTACGGCAGACCCGCCGAAGTACCGTGACGTCCATTTGAAGTTCCGAAAGATATTTAACGATTATTCACCGAATGTAGTGCCAAAATCTATTGATGAAGCAATCATAGATTTTTCGGGAGTACCAGTAAAAGAAACTTTAGTAACTATTGGTAAAGAGATTAAACGACGTATGAGAGAAGAAATAGGGGAATGGATCTCATGCAGTATCGGCATCGCAACAAACCGGTTCCTTGCCAAAATGGGCGCTTCTATCCGTAAGCCGGATGGATTGGAA
>CAZHGF010000044.1:4739-8284 GCA_964531945.1 uncultured Gammaproteobacteria bacterium
ATTGGAAGTTATTACTCATGAAAATGTTATTACCATGTACTCCCGACTCAAACTGGTAGATTTGTATGGCATTAATACGCGCTATGAAGCTCGCTTGAATATTCATGGTATTTTTACCCCCCTGCAGTTTTTTAACGCGACCGAGCAACACTTAAGAAGACATGTTTTTAAAAGCATTGTCGGGTATTACTGGTATTTGAGACTGCGCGGTTGGGAAACTGACGCAATAGATTTTGAGCGGAAAAGCTATGGTCAACAATATACACTGGGGCAACCAACTGTAGACCCTAAGGATCTATCACGCATACTCATGAAGCTGTGTGAAAAGATGGGAAGGAGATCAGGGAGTGCCGCGCGGGGTATACATGTTGCGTGCGTGTACAGAGACCACACCCACTGGCATCGCGGGAGAACCGGAGATACTGAGATGTATACCACTCTTGAACTCTTTCGGAAAGCGCAATGGATCATGAATCAACAACCAGAGCAAAAAGTCGTCGTCAGATTAGCAGTCAGCTGTTTTGACCTTCATCCCAGCCAGAAAGTGCAGATGAATCTGTTTGATGTTGAACCGGAGAAGTTGCGAAAGGTTTCTGATGCGATGGATACCATTAATGACAAGTACGGCGAGTTTGTAATTACTCCCGCTCTTATGATGAGTATGGAGACACAGGCAAAAGATGCTATCGCTTTCGGGGGAGTGAGAGAGTTGAATGATCTTTATTAGAAAAATTTTCGATTTTATTTTCATCTTCATCCCGTTTTCTGGGATTATCACGAATGTATTGACGAATGGTGTTGAGTGATTCTTCAGAACGAATGATGTGGTCATAAAAAGAGCGTTGCCAAAAAAATTGAATATTATTTAATGAATATCTCATTGTGCTCGTTACAACATTTTTATATGATTTAATAATTTTAGATAATAAACCAATATTCCTATTTGTACGTTTATAAAACGTAGGGACAGAACATTGTTCTGTCCCTACAGGATAACCTACGATAACAATACCATGAATATGATTAGGCATATCTAACCAATACTTGTACGCAGCTTGACCATACTGATTAAGAACCATTTCTCCCTTTTCCACCCTTCCAAACCACTCAACTTTATTTCTTGTGCAGATCGTTACAAAATAATATCCATTTTTTGAATAATCAAATCTCTTTAGGCGATTTGGTTTTCTCTTAATGATTCGCGTGGAAATATTTTGAAGGAGAAGGTGAAAAGAAGTGATGGAATATAAACCACAAACTGCAGGAATTTATTCAGTTAATACCTTTACCAAGGGACAATCCTTGTGATCATGTGTTTTTGCCGGACAGTATTTTCTCCCATAATCAATCATCCGAAATGAGAAATTAATCCACTCGTTTTTTGGTATGAGTTGCGTCAAATCCTTCTCTATTTTTTCAGGAGAATCTTCATTTGTCAAACCGTAAAGTTTCGATAATCTTCGAACATGGGTATCCACCACAATTCCTTCAGACTTGCGATAAATTTCTCCTAACACGCAATTGGCAGTCTTCCGCGCGACTCCGGGCAGTGTCAATAATGCTTCCATCGTATCGGGAACATTTCCTTCAAATTTCTCCTTGAGTATCTTGGCGGTCGCAAGAATATTTTTTGCTTTATTGCGGTAAAAGCCGGTTGATTTAATATCTCTCTCAAACTCATCCTGACTCGCGTCTACATAATCATCAAGCGTTTTATACTTTTTAAACAACTTCTCTGTCACAAGATTCACCATCTTATCAGTACATTGTGCTGACATGATAACCGCAAACAGAAGTTCGTAGGGAGTAGAGTAGAAGAGCGCACACTTTGCAACGGGAAATATTCGTTTCAATTCCTTTATTATCTTCTCTGCTCTTTTTTTCCGTTCTTCAAGATTTCTCATATATTTTTGATTTTCGCCAAGACCTAGTATTAATCTGCGGGGTTAATATTGACTTGTCATTTCAGTCTATTTTATACTAAAAGTGTCATTTTTTTCTATAAGAAAACCTTCCGTGAACAAAGATTGCAAAACCTCAGTAATACGCTTATCATATTTAAGTATTTCATATAACCGTTCTTTTGAGATAGCTTTATTTTCTCCAAGAAGACGAAGTATTTTTCCCCGTAGTTGACGATTTGATCCCTCAAATTTTGATTGTATTGAATAATGTTTGCTCTTTTTATTCGGATTCGGAACGGTTTCTGCTAAATGAGTACCATAGTCCATCAACGCCCAGTACCATTCACGGGGATTTTGTTTATCTACTGTCTGTTCAACCAGCGGATAAATATCTCTATCGGAAATACCCTCCCTATCCTGAAAAAAATGATGGATAAAGACACGGCGGATATTCGTCTCAATAAATACGGTCGGAATGTTGAAAGAGTAGGTAATGATAGCGCAGGCGGTAGCAGAACCGATACCTGGTAATTTTTGAAGCTCTAATGGATCAGAAGGAAGTATGCCATTATAATCCTGAACAACCATCTCTGCAGACGTCTTTAAATAGAGTGCTCTCCGGTTATACCCGATACCACTCCACTCTTTTAACACCATCCTCAGGGATGCTTGGGCCAACGATTGAAAGCTGGGAAATGTTTTCAAAAACGGCTCATACTTTTTAAGGATTCTTCCAACTTGCGTCTGTTGTAGCATCACCTCAGATATGAATATGTGATAAGGCTTTGTCGTCTCCCGCCACGGAAATATCCGTTTATAACGCTTATAGTAATCCCAAATAAGTGTTTTAAATCTATCAAAGTTCATAAATTCCAGACTTTTCGTGTTATTTTTTACTGCTATATGAAATAAACTTCAAATTAATTGGGCGTTTTCGATCATCCTCAGGTGTTCCAAAAACATTGAGTGTAGGGGAGAGGGGAGTGCATTTTTCCTAAACCAGCCAATCTCCTCCATCTTCCGCTTCTCCCCTATCTTTACCTTCGTAGGATCAACATGTACCGCAAAAATAACCGCAATCCAATGGGTCTTCTCTCCTCCATTTTTCCGTAATACATTATTGACGCCAACCAGATGAGTATTTTTTATTTGCGTGCAATACTCTTCTCTCACTTCACGTCGTACCGCCTGTTCAAATGTCTCGCCCACTCGCATCGCTCCCCCGCCGCAATCCCATCTCCCCTGCTCATCGCGACATTGCTCGCTTCGTTTATGTAACAGCAAATTACCTTTTCCATCATGACAGTAAAACACGCAGGTAACACCAATGTAGTCAACGCCTTTTTTCATTTTTTTCATGTTGAGAGGGAGGGATTCATCCCGCCTGGAAAACGGTGTCTGTTTGAAAATATCCGAACGGAACTGGCTGGGCCCGACGGGCGGCCCCGCAACTATCTCGCTTCGCTCGAAGTGCGGGGCCCGCCTCGCCTTGCTTGCCCGACCGAAACTCGTGAGTGAAGGCGGGAACCGGAGCGGAAAGGACGATTTTCCTTCGACTAAGCTCAGGATGGTGAGCCTGCCGAACCACAAGTTTTTCTTTGGCGGCAAATTCTTTTAGAAACTAATCCTCAAATTTCCATG
>CAZHGF010000045.1:0-3422 GCA_964531945.1 uncultured Gammaproteobacteria bacterium
AGTTGATAACTCGCAACTGAAAAAGCAAGATATCAATGATGCCTTGGAATCGGCAAAAACTGTAATTGAGCGCAGGGTAAACTTCTTCGGTGTTTCTGAGCCAAATGTTCAGATAGTAACCTCTCACAATATACATAGAATTATTGTCGACATTCCTGGAATTACCAATACACAAGAAGCGATCAAACTGATTGGTCAAACGGCTCAGTTGGAGTTTACTGAAGAAGGAACGGAGAGTGCCAAGATCGCGACCGATACTCCCGCAATTTTCCTTCTCACGAAAAAAACGGATTTAAGTGGTCAGGATGTAAAAAAAGCAACGGTAGTATTTGATCAGCAAACCGGAAGTCCACAAGTTCGACTCGACTTCAGTTCAGAAGGGGCAAAAAAATTTGGTGAAATTACTACAAGAAATGTTGGGAAACAGGTTGGTATAGTTATTGACAATATGATGATATCCGCACCAGTTGTTCAGCAGCCGATTACCGACGGGACTGCGATTATCAGTGGCAACTTCTCTCTTGAAACTGCTAAACAACTGGCGGTAGCCATCAATAGTGGCGCACTTCCCATTCCGATTAAAATTGTTGAGCAAAGGAATATCGGACCGACTTTGGGAGCCATGGAGATACAAAAAAGCTTATATGCGGGGATCATTGGACTGACCATGGTCATTCTTTTTATGATTCTGTACTATGGAAAACTTGGAGTAATCGCGTGTATTGCGCTTTTCATCTATGCGCTGATAACCTTTGCTATCTTCCGTTTGGTTCCAATAGTTCTTACCTTACCCGGGGTAGCTGGGTTTATACTCTCAATCGGAATGGCGGTTGACGCAAATATACTCATTTTTGAGCGGATACGGGAAGAATTGAAGAAAGGAAAAGATTTTGCTATCGCAGTGCGACTTGGGTTTGGAAGAGCAATTGATGCTATTAAAGATGCGAATATTACTACAATTGTCGTAGCGTTAATACTTTTTAATCCCTTAAGCTGGGATTTTCTGCCTCAGTCAGGTCTGGTACGAGGGTTCGCAGTAAGTCTCCTTATTGGAGTATCAACCAGTTTATTCACCGGAATTTTTATTACAAAACGGTTAATACATCTTTTCTATCGACGGAGAATGGAAGTTTCTTCACGAAAAAAAATAATACGATGATAAATTTTCTTAAGTTTAAATTTATATATCTTCTGATATCGGCAACTTTCATCGGGTTTGGGATATTTTCAATTTTCAGTTGGGGATTTATTTATTCGGTTGATTTTGCAGGGGGCACGAATACTGAGTATCAGGTAAATAAAACAGTGAGTAAGCAAAAAATAAAGTCACTTTTAGAAAAAGAAAAAATTGAGGTAATCAACATTTCAGAATCACAAAATGTTTTAACGCTGCGCACGAATATGCTTGATGATACAAAGCAGGAAAAAGTAAGGAACCTTCTCTCAAAGGAATTGGGGTCAGATATCGCCGTATTAA
Organism: uncultured Gammaproteobacteria bacterium; assembly: GCA_964531945.1. GTDB lineage: Bacteria > Patescibacteriota > Microgenomatia > UBA1406 > GWC2-37-13 > CAZHGF01. The sequence continues at coordinate 1,478 of CAZHGF010000045.1, forward strand.
AGTCAGAGACGGTTGGTCCATCGCTTGGAAAGGAAATGATACGAAAGACTGTTATTGCTTCGGCTCTGGCAATAGTGGGTATTCTCCTTTACATGAGTTACGCGTTTAAAGGATTAAACTTTGCTTTTGCAGCAATTGTTGCATTAGTGCATGATTTTTTCATTGTCGTTGGGGGATACTCTTTACTCTCTCATTTTTTTGGAGCTCAAGTTGATACCCTTTTTGTCACCGCAGTATTAACCTCAATGTCATTTTCAGTGCACGACACGATTGTCATTTTTGATAAGATACGTGAGTATATTAAGACTGAGGGAAGGGGAGACATCGAGAGATACGCGAATAAAGCCCTTACTGAAACGCTGGTGAGATCTTTTAATAATTCAATGACGATTATATTTATGCTCCTGGCGCTCACCTTGCTGGGCGGATCAACGATTAAGTTTTTCGTCATTGCTTTACTTATCGGAACAGTAACCGGAACTTATTCTTCACCATTTGTTGCTACGCCGATAGTCGTTTTTTTGGAAAAACAAAAGGTGAAAAAGGATAACGCTCGCCACGCATCCAAATAGCTCCCTGGAGCACCTCTAAGGTCACATTTGGAAAGCATGGCTCGCTTCTCATTTATTCGGATAAAATATGCAGATTCGTCAATTCTCACTGGGAACACTCCAAACCAACTGTTATTTTGTTTCACATAATCGTGATCTCATAATCATTGACCCTGGAGATTCTGCTGAGTTTATACTCGAGGGAATACAACGGAGTAATCTGAATCCCATAGCGTTTCTCGCGACACATGGACACTTCGATCATATACTCGCAGTAGGTGAGCTACAGCTGAGTTTGAAAATTCCTCTTTATATTTTCAAAGAAGATATGTTTCTGGTTCGAAGACTTAATGAAACTGCTCGGTACTTTCTTCATTATGATCCTCAAGCCGTTATGCCTTCTATCGTTCAGGAGTTGGAAAGTAGTGATAAATTCCTTCAGGGAACTTTTTCTCTTAAGGTTATTCCAACTCCGGGACACACGCCAGGAAGCTGCAGTTTCTATTTTCAAGCGGAAAACATAATTTTTACCGGCGATACTTTATTTAGAGCAGGTATCGGAGACTATAGTCATAAGTATAGTAGTTTTTCAGATTTGAAAAAGTCACTTTCCCATTTATTAAATCTTCCCGATGAAACTATTGTCTATCCAGGTCATGGGGCACCGACAACGATAGCCAAAGAAAAACTGAGCTTACGTCTTTAGCTCTTGAAGTTTTTCTAAAAGTGCATTTCGATCATTTGGTAATTTGTTGTCAACCACCTGCTGAAAAATATCATTGAGAATTTGGCCGACTTTCGGACCGGGTGATATTTGACACAGGTCCATGACATCTTTCCCGTCGATTTTTAAATCAGTGATTTTAAAGGGTTCTTTTTGAACTTCCTCTAAGCGTTTTTTAAAGAGTTCAAACCGCCATGACGTCGGTTTGGCTCCCGAGCCGATTCGATCTGCTCGCCGCAAATCAAGCATGTCCGGTAAGTTTTCTTTCCCTATCTGTCGTATGAACCTGCGGACTGCTTTATCAGTCTGGAGTTCTGAAACAGTAAACTGATGATAACGTATCAAAGTCAATAATTTCTCTCTTTGCTTATTGGATAGTCTCAAACGCTCAGCAATCTCACGTGCCATGATGGTACCGATTACTTCATGATTATAGAAGGTGATAATTCCGGTTTCAGGATCTTTCTGATAAGTTTTCGACTTACCAATGTCATGAAGTAACGTTGCCAATCGAGTGATGACATCTTTCGATGGGCTATGTTTCAGTGACATAACCAGATGTGTTCCAACATCATAGATGTGATGACGCTCAGGACTTTTCTGATCAATAGAAAAACATTCTTCAAGTTCTGGCAGGATATAGGATAATAAACCTGTTTCTCTTAAGAGG
>CAZHGF010000045.1:3432-7929 GCA_964531945.1 uncultured Gammaproteobacteria bacterium
CTTAAAAGTAGAATTCCTTCATCTGCATGTGAGAAAGAGATAATTTTTAGTAATTCATCCCGAATCCGCTCCCACGAAATGTTTTTTATAAGAGATGCGTTATGTTGAATTGCGGCAAACGTTGCGGGTTCGATCGTAAACTTTAATTGGGTTGTCAATCGTACCGCTCTGATTAACCGGAGGGCATCTTCATTAAACCGCGTGTGAGGATCACCAACGGCTTTAATGATTTTATTCTTAAAATCTTCAAGCCCGCCAAATAAATCAATCGTTTCCTTCCCGTCGGTAGCAAGTGCGTTTATCGTAAAGTCTCGACGGGCAAGATCTTCTTCTATAGTATTTGCCCACGTTACTTCATCAGGATGGCGCAAATTTTTATACCCGGATTCTTTTCTAAATGTTGTTATTTCAAGTACTGTCTTTTCTCCTTCAATTTCCTTTTCAACGCCAACGGTTCCGAACTGATTGTTATAGAAACCGTCGGGAAACAATGTAAGAATCTGTTCCGGAGTGGCATTCGTTGCGAAGTCCCAGTTGTGGACCGGTATATTTTGTAGAAGATTACGGGTGCTTCCGCCAACTATAGAGATAGAAAATCCCTTTTCCTTAAAAGTATCAAGAACGCTTCGAATTTCAGCAGGTAAAGTAAGCATGGTTATTATTATAACTGACTTACAGCAAATCTGGCATTTTCTGTATGACCTCTAAAAATTCGGGAGTTTTTGTCAATCGGAATACTTGATCGAATGAATACCATCCTGCATCAGTGAATTCACGATTGTCATAAGTGAATGATGTTTCGGGTATATATACCACATACCAAAGGTCATAATGGATTTTACAAGGATTTTTGGCATTCGTGATATGCTTTATCGATAGGTCAATTAATCGAATCCTCTCATTCGTAATCTGATAGCCTAACTCCTCGGCGATTTCCCGTTTGACGGTCTGGAGAGGAAGTTCACCTGCTTCTATATGGCCTCCCGGTGGAATCCAATCGTTGGCTTTCCTATGATTTACAAGGTATATACTGTTACGACGTTCATCATAAGGAACGGTAAAAGTACAGAAATGATGGAAAGGATTTACCGACTGAACGAGTTTTGAGGAATTATGAATATACGCAAGAGCTTCATCAATACATTTTCTATTAGTGTGTTGGAGACGTTCTAAGGTACGTAACTCCTGTTTAAGGTAGCGCTGGAGTTGTGGCATGTTGTTTCCCTGAAATTTCTAGCATGCTTTTGAGAATATCAAGGTTTTCTTTATCGGGTCCCTTGTCATCAAATCCGGGTGTTTCAATGATAAACGGGAAATGCTTCGTTTTTGGATGATTGAGTAGCAGTCGAAAGACCTCGGTACCGACATTCCCTTTTCCAATATTTTCATGGCGGTCTCGTCGTGATCCGAACGCATCTTTACTATCATTCAAATGCCACATTTCTAATAGTCGCAGTCCAATGAACTTATCAAACGTTTCTAAAAACTGCTCAAGAAGTTCCGCGGTTGAAAGATTATATCCCGCGGCGTGAAGATGGCAGGTATCAAAGCAAACCCGTATTCTTTTATCATTGACATCTTGCACTATTTTCGAGATTTCATCAAGCGTCATCCCGATTTTTTTCGTCGCGGAGTTCTCGATGATAAAAAGTGCTGTTGTCGCTGCGAGAATATCTTTAATATTTTGAATAAGCATATCATAACTTCCGTTAGATTCGGCTTCACCATTATTTTGCCCGAATGATCCTAAGTGTATGATGCTTCCTTTTATCTCCATTTTTTCAGCCAGTTGTAATTCAGCAATCAATGCTTGTTTTGACTGTTTTGCAATAATTCCCGATGATGCAAGATTGACAAGGTATGGTGCGTGAAAATAGACAGGTGAAACTTTGAGTATTGATTTTACTTTCAGGAAGTCATATGTTTGCTCATCAGAAATTACGGGAGGACTCCATGTGCGAGGTGAAGAAGAGAATATTTGCATGCAGTTGCCGCCAATTGCGTGTAATTTTTCCAGTGCCTTCGTAAATCCACCGGCAATTGATACATGCGCCCCGAGCTTTGCCATAGAGCTTATTATATACCACTTCGTAATGATTTTTTGAGAAACTATGAGAATTTCACCCTTGACAAGGTTTAGCAGAATTGTTATCATATTGCTAATATGGAGGATTTGACTCAGCGGCAGGTAGATATTCTGAAGGTGATTATTCAAGAATATACTGAAACGGGTGAACCCGTCGGCTCGGAAATACTTGAGAAAAAGTATAAACTGGGAGTATCCCCCGCCACAATCCGCAATGAGATGGTCGAGCTTGCCAAAAAAGCCTATCTCAAAAAAACACACTTCTCCTCAGGAAGAGTACCTTCAGCCAAGGGTTTCAGATTCTATATCAAACACCTCATGCGGGAAAAAGAGCTGTCAACGGTAGATGAGGTGGCGTATAAAAACAGTATTTGGGATGAGAGAAACGAGATGCATCGGCTTTTGTCTCAAGCCACCAAAGTTCTCGCTGAGCGGACTGGTCTTCTCTCGCTGAGCGCCACTGCCGGCGGTGATGTTTACTACTCAGGAGTTGCGCATCTTCTTGACAAACAGGAGTTTTTGAATCTGGATTTGTCAAAAAATCTGTTTGAACTTCTGGATGAAATAAACTACTGGGAAAAGATTCTCAATCAGTGTTTAAAGGTAGAAGAAGACATATACTATATGCTTGGAGAAGAAGACTTTCATGATCCGATTTTTGAGCCGTGTGCATCCATTTTTGGCGAGTTTGAAGGGGGAGAGATAAAAGGAATAATCGGAGTTGTTGGACCGAAACGGATGTATTATGAGACGGTCACACCGCAGATTCGCTATTTCTCAAATCTTATAGAAGAAGTATTACAGCAGGCGCAGAGTAAGTAGGTTCATCGATCATGGTTCACAGTTTTAGAGATTAGTGAAATTATTCGTAATAAAACTAAAAATATCCTATGGATGATAAAAAATCTTTAAGACAGGATAATCAAGATAAAAATAAGAAATCTCCGAAAGATCCAAAGGAAGCAATTACTCATTTAAAACAGCATATCGAGGTATTAGAAAGAGAGAAAGAAATAATCAAGGCACAATACCTGCGGGCTCTTGCGGACTATCAAAATCTGGAGAGACGGGTACAAAAAGAAAAAGAAGAAAACGCAACCATAGCAGAAGCGCGATTTATTCAAAAGCTTTTACCTTTTTATGATAACTTAGAAAAAGCAGAGGTGTTTATCAAAGATCCCGGTCTTAAAATGATTAAGGATGAGCTTTCGCAAATATTAAGACAGTCTGGTGTTCAGGAGCTGGATTTGAAAGGAAAAGAATTCGATCCTGCAACCGCCGAAGCAATAGAAGTCATTGAGGGGCAGGAGGACAATGTGATTGTTGAAGTTGTGAGGAATGGATTTAGTTACAAAAATAAATTATTGCGGCCAGCACACGTAAAAGTTTCTAAAAAGAAACAATAGTCTTATGAATAGAGAAGGTACAAAATACATAATTGATCAATTAAGAAAAGATAAGATAATCTATGCTCTTGAAGCATGTGCTGTAAATACTATGTATTTGCTCGGGATATTTGTCAGTGGTTTGATTCCGGCAGTAGCGCAGTTAGGATTGATCACGCCGATAATAATTAGTTTTGTCGGTATTATCTATACAATTTTTGTTGTTGTTGGAAATTTACGAAGATATTATAAAATAAAAAATCTGGAGAAAAAATTGAAGTTGGAAATATCAATGTTATAAATTTATTTTTTCAAACATGAGCAAAATTATTGGTATTGATTTAGGTACAACCAACTCGGCAGTTGCGGTCATGGAAGGTGGAAAGCCGAAAATTATTCATTCACAGGAGGGAAGAAACGTTATTCCTTCTGTGGTTGACCCCATCAAGCGTATTGTCGGAGATGTTGCCAAACGGCAAATGGTTGTTAAACCAAAATCAACAATTTTTTCAATAAAAAGGCTCATGGGTAAGAAATATAACGATGCCTCAGTCCAGTTTGACAAAAAATGGCTTCCTTACACAATTGCCGAGGGAAGAGACGGAATGGCTATTGTTGAAGTTGAAGGTAAGAAATTTACTCCTCAGGAAATTTCAGCCAAGATCTTACAAAAAATTAAGGCCGATGCAGAAAGTTATCTTGGAGAAAAAGTAACTGATGCGGTTATCACCGTTCCTGCTTATTTTGATGATGCACAAAGACAAGCAACCAAACAAGCAGGAGAAATTGCCGGGCTTAATGTAAGAAGGATTATCAATGAACCAACAGCAGCTTCGCTTGCCTACGGTCTTGACAAAAAACATAGTCACACGATTGCGGTTTATGATCTGGGAGGAGGAACGTTTGATATAACCATTCTTGAACTTGGCGAGGGTGTTTTTGAAGTAAAGTCAACAAATGGAGATACACATTTAGGAGGAGATGACTTTGATCAGATAGTATTAAATTACTTTGCAGATGAATTTA
>CAZHGF010000046.1:0-1956 GCA_964531945.1 uncultured Gammaproteobacteria bacterium
CATTAAGGCATTAATATGCTACAACTTTAATCCGCTTACTACCTTAATGTATTAATGCCTTACTGTTTTACTCGTTACTGCTTTAAAAAACCAAAATGCTATTGACAAGTGAAAATAAACTATTATATGATGTAAAACATACATGAAAATTTTAGGGAGTACCAAGGGTTTTACACTTATTGAACTTCTTATCGTCATTGCGCTTCTTGGAGCACTCGCAGTCGGACTTCTTGCTACTGTTGATCCATTTGAACAACTGAAGAAAGGAAGAGACACATCCACTCGAAATACCGCAGCTGAGTTTTATAACTCGGTTATTCGATACTATGCTCAACGAGGAGAGTTTCCCACAAATCTTTCGTCGGGAATAAACACCAGCCTTAACACTCTTTTATCCGCAATTACTGAGATTGCTGATGCTGGAGAGTTAAAATCTGATTTTGCGAATCTCGCCGGGACAAATAACTTAAAGAAAATTAATGTATACATTCCAAATTCTGAGCAGGTTACCGTGTGCTTCAATCCCGAATCAAAAGCCTTTAGAAACGACCAAAACTCAAAATTCAATAATACTGGTGGAACCGCCGTTGGGTGTCCAACCGGAGGATCAGCAGGATCTACCTGCCATGTCTGCTTTCAATAGAGAAAAAAATATACTACAATCTCATCCATAATGACTTTGATTATTTTCTTCGTTACTGCTATTTATATATACTCAATAAGTAATACGATATTTGGGGGAGACTCTGGAGATTTAGTATCAGCAATTCTTACGGGAAGCTTCGCCCATCCACCAGGATATCCGCTCTATTCTTTCTTGGGAACATTTTTTCTTAAATTACCAATAAATGCTCTCACTTCTGCCGGAAAAATAACATTAATCTCTTCTGTGAGCAGTATTTTATCTTTAATAGTATGCTATGAGCTGCTGAAAGAAATTTTTCAGAAGCGGTTCAAATGGTATATTGCGTGTATCACAATTGGAACACTGGCGTTTAATTATATTATTTGGCTTTACAGTATTGTTCCTGAGGTTTTTTTACTGAATGTTCTTATCACACTTTCCATTTTCTTAAGTGCTCTCAAATATAAAAGGACGAACAAGAAAATATATATATACCTCCTCGCTTTCTTGAGTGGACTTGGGATATCCCATCACCATACGTTTATTTTTGTACTGCCTCCGGTATGGTACTTACTTTATAGAGAGAGCGTAGAATTTTCAAAAGATATTGTTACACTCGTTCGCATGGTAGTTTTTTTTGTCCTTGGGACCCTGCCATTGATTTACCTACCATACGCAAGTGGGAAAATGTCGAAAATGATCTGGGGAGACACAACAACAGTCACTGGATTTCTCGATGTATTTTTACGGAAAAGTTATGGAACGTTTGTACCCGGACAGTTTATCAGTAATATCGTTGAACACCGTTTTTTACAATTTAAAAACCTTGTGCTATTTACGGTCAACGACTTTACTCTCGCAGGATTTATTTTGATAGTAATAGGAATCGTATTTTTGGTAAAAGAAATTCCAGAAAAGAGAACACATTGGTCAATTGTAATGCTATTAATTCTCTTTGGCCCGTTTTTCTTTTTTTATGCTAATTTCCCGGTAGGTGCGAAATTTGACTTTGCAACCCTTGAGAGATTTCTTATCGTATTTTACTTTTTCTTAGGTATTCCTCTCTATGTCGGAATTTTAAAATCTGTCGATACCTTTGCCGTGTTAATGAATATGGTTAGTAATAACAGACATCTAAAGCAATTTACTGCAGTTTCAACAATAGTTATGTTTACTCTCCTTCCACTTGGATTATTGAATAAAAACAGCAAGGTAATACTTGCTTTAAAAAATGATCAGAAGGCTGAAAATTTGGGAAGAGATATCCTTATCAACGCGCAGGAAAAATCATTGATTATGTTGGCTTCTGACACTACACTCTTTAATACCCA
>CAZHGF010000046.1:1986-7905 GCA_964531945.1 uncultured Gammaproteobacteria bacterium
TAATAATGCCAGTAAGATTATTATTCACACCAGTAAACTACCTTTAGCCTATTATCAAAATGTATTAAAAAAGTACTATCCAGAAATCAAACTCCCTCTTGTAGATGGCAAACTATTTTTGTCTAACTTTATAAGTGATAACTTTGGAACATACCACATCTACGCAAACGATAAATATCCACTTCAAGATACCAACTATGAATGGGTACCTCAGGGGTTACTTTTTCAGTTAGTAAAAAAAGATGAGAGTGCCGGTCAAAAATACTATGAACGTATTAAAAATTTTTGGGCCAACTCGCGGAATAAAAATCTTTCTCGTGAGTTTTCCAGTAACCCTTACATCTGGAAAAATTACTTTACTACCGATATTCTGCGTGTTTACTCTATTGCCCATCAAAATACCGCGTTTTACCTTATGGAAAATGATCGTAAGCTTGAGTCACTCTACCACATAAACGAAGCGAAGTTACTCTACCCGGAAGATCATGATATTGAGTATCTTCAATCTCTCTATTATTTTAAAATCAAAGATTGTAAAAAAGCAGAAGAAATAATTATCACAGCGCTCCAATCAAAAAAAGACAACCTCTACTACGGTCATTTGAGTGATATTGCTGAAAAGTGCTATCAGACTGAATCAGATAAAATGAGAATTGAGAAGAAAATAAAAACGGATCGGGATTTTCAGCTGAAGAATCTCGATTGAATCTTTCTGACGATAAGAAAACCTATCACAAGAATATGGGAAATACCACTGATGGCTAATCCTTTTTGATAACTTTCGGGAATGAACTCAAATTTAACTTCATGTTTCCCTTTGGAAAGCTGTATTAGCTGTTGATTAATATTTACAGGAAATATTTTCGTTTCACGCCCATCGACAAAAGACCTCCAACCAGGATAGAAGCTGTTAGCAATAAGAAGAAATGCGTCCTGATGAGACTCAGTTCTCAGTACAAAGCGCTGAGGGTTATCAGTAACTGAGTTTATGGTGCCTGCGCAGGACGTTCCGGTTTGGTCGCAGTTATTGTTTAGTTCAAGCTCTTTTTCCAGCAAGACAGTCTGAGTGAGATTGAAATCAGATGACTCAACAGTCTCAAAAAAATCCTCCACGGTATAAACTGTTTTAGCGTCATATACTAAACGGAACCGTTCTTGAAAATGTGGATTCTCTGAGATGTAGTAATTATTGATTTTTTGAGATGTCCCAACTCCGCTTACGGGATTTGGTGAGATGATATACTTTACATTCATTAAACCGAGTAATTTTGCAGAGCCCGTCGATGGTTCAATAATGTCATTGGATATGCTTATGTTCCCTTTTAAATAATCATGGTATATTTTCATTCGTTTGGTTATAAACTTTGTTTGAAAATTCGCTTTATCGATATCCCAAAACGCGTTCTCAAGTCCCAAAAGCTTATCACGGAATGATAGGTACTTATCAGGATTTTTCCATCCCTCGCCAAAAAAAATACTGTTCCAGGCTTGAGGTTTATCAATAGTGTATACCCGAAAATTACTTTTATCTCTTTGTAGCTCTTGCACAAGATCCGGCGTCTTATACCACGTTTCTACCGGAACAGTCGGGTGATATTTATAGAAATGAAAGAATACTATCCCTACTTGAAAACAGAATAAAGTAATCAATGAAAAATATTTGAGAAGTTTGCGCGGCTGCCACCGTGAAAAAACTCGCATAAAAAAGAAGCCGGTTATTATAGCAAGCAGTAAATCAATGGTCATTAAAAAGCGTGAAGGTACTCGAAACGCGTTCAAGGGAAAAAAGTCAAAAATGAAGTAGAGAGGTGAGTTTTTACCCAGCACGAGCAACATAACTATACCTAAAGTAACAATAATACTGATTATTTTCTTTTCACGAAACAGCCATACCCCAATCAATGCTATAACGGGAAGTATCCCGACATAACCATTATTTTCCCAGAAAATACCAAATGAATAGAGATCCTGGTTGTATGAACCATTCTGCGGACTTCCAAAGTAAAATGGAAAAATGAAGTAAAGTATGTTCCCCAAACCATAAGGGAAAACAAATGGATTGTTCGCTTGCCCGCTGATAAGAGCGTTTTTATATAATTCGTAGGAAGGGAGCAATAGAACTGCGGATAAAACAAGTCCTCCTCCCAGAGATACACCCACAAAGAAACTCTGTTGAGAAACTGTCAGCACAAACTTTCCCCATTTCTTTTTGTGAATATATAACTTAATTATGAGATAAAGATATAACGATATGATTGAGTACAAAGTAATCTGCTGATGCCCAATGAGAATCTGCTGAGAAATCAGTAATGCAAAAAGAAGAATCACCTCAACTGAGGGTTTCTTGATCATTCTTTCTCCGAAGTAAAAGTACCAAGGGAGAAAAGCGGCAGCTTGTAATAGACTGAGATGATTTATCTGTAGAATCATAAAACCGGAAAATGTAAAGATAATAGCAGAAAGTAATCTAAAAGGAGGACTGAGACCAAACTGTTTTGAAAAAAAATACGTACCAACTCCAGCAAAGAGAAAAGCAGTAAAATAGGAAAGATTAATCGCAACAAAGAGAGGAAACATCTTAAACAAAACTAAGTTAAAAATCGAAAAAAAACCGATTTGGCCGTCCGCTAAAACTGGATATCCCGTCGCTATCTTATCTGTCCAAAGCGGAATTGAGTTGTGTTCTAATCCTTCGGCAAGTAAATAACGGAGCGGATAGTAGCCGTGGAATAAATCGCTTAACCCAAAATCAGGTGTGGCAAAAACTGAAAGCTTCGGAATAAACAACCGGAGAAAAAAAACAGTCACTAAAATAGAAAGAAGTGTGAAAGGTAATAGAGTAAGAATACGTTTTAAATAAGATCGTTTCATTTTGATTTAGTAAGAAGAAAATAGCCTTTCTTTATCGCGAATGGGTTTAGATTACCTGAAAAAACTTCATATACATTGGGAAAAAAGTAAAAAAAGTTTCCTTTTTTAACGCTAAAGCCGAGCTGTTTGAATTTCCGCTCCCACCATTTTTCATCCTTAATAAGCAGGTGGGTCGGGTCTTCTGTTACTATTTTACCTAAGTCTTTAATTCCAACAACGTGAACCATAGTTCCTTTACTTACTCTCCACATCTCTTTTAAGAGTTTTTCCATTGAACGTAAGTTGATATGCTCAAGTACTTCATGGGTATACACTAAATCAAATTCACTTTCTTTATATGGCAGTATTCCCGTATCGATATATTTACAATATTCAGGTACTTTACAGAGTGGTTTTGCGCTGTAAGAAGGATCGATCCCGTATGCGTCTATATTCAACTTACGCAATGCCCAAACAAAATTCCCGATGCCGCATCCTACATCAAGCACCTTACTTTTTGATGATAAAGTACCTGGTTGCAATAAACAGAAGTATGCAAACCACAGATAATAACAATCATGCAATCGGAATTTGGTATAGAATGGGGTAACATAGCGTGATTTATAATATAATTCATCATATATATTTTTCATACTATGGATAAGCATTTTCAAAAGAAAAGGAAAGAAGTACTGCTCTCAATTGTAATTTGCAATTTTAACACAAAGGACTTACTCCAAACAACTCTCCGTTCAATCTATTCACATATTAAGAATGTTAATTTTGAAGTTATCGTTGTTGATGACGCGTCAACGGATACTTCGGTTACGATGATAAAACAAAACTTTCAAAACGTGATACTTCTCCAGAATAGTATAAATCTTGGTTATAGTAAAAGTTGTAACAAGGGAACAAAAACAGCAAAAGGAACGTATATACTACATTTAAACTCGGATGTAGAGTTTGAGAAAGATGTTGATTTTGGGGAAGTTCTCAATTTTCTTGAGGGAAACAAAGATATCGGTATTCTTGGATGTAAGATTGTTACGCTTAACGGTTCACTCGACTTAGCATGCAAACGATCATTCCCGACATTAAGTAATGCGTTTTTTCAGAGCACTGGTTTAACCAAGCTTTTTCCAAAAAATAAAGTGATTGGTAATTATTACCTAGCCTATCTTGATGAAAACAAGATACATGAAGTCGATTGTTTAGCAGCATTCATGCTTATTAGGAGAAAGATCTTTGAAACTATTGGCTATATAGATGAACGCTTTTTCATATATGGAGAAGATATAGATTTTTGTTACCGAACAAAACAATACGGCTGGAAAATTGTATATTATCCGCTATTTACAATAAGACATCACCATAATGCTTCGCTTGAAAAGTTGGGGCTTAAAAATATTTTCCTGTTTCATAAAGCCATGGTTCTTTACTATAATAAACATTACCATCATCACTTTCCTCTTAAATCGTTCGTTTATCTTGCAATTCTTCTCAGATTCTTATTTGTTATTATTATGAATAGAGTGAGTTATCTCTTACAAAAGCAATGAAATGTCCATAATTTCTAGCCTCATGCTGAAATTTAAGACGTTTATTGGGAATTAGATATTGGAAATTACTTATATGAATAATTCTAAAAAGGGCTTCACCCTTCTTGAACTCATGATCGTCATGGTTATCCTCGGCATTCTCGCCTCGCTTCTTACCGGACAATACTTAAGCTCTCTCAAAAAAGGCCGCGACGCAAAAAGAAAAGCTGATCTTGAGCAGATGCAAAGGGCGCTGGAACTGTTTTATGAAGATAAAAAAGCATACCCGACTTTTGCTTTTACATGGGGGAGAAAACTCTGTGAGACAAAAACCGATGATGATTGTGGTACTGAAAAAATATATATGCAAAGGATCCCCAGTGATCCACAGTCGGATAAAACCTATGAGTATGCCACTGATGTGAGCGGAAGCTTGTACCGTCTCTATACATGTTTAGAAAATAAGGATCAGGTACTGCAGTACCATACGGCTAATGAGACACTTGCCTGTGCTACAAACTGTGAAAATTCCGCAGGAACCAGTGATAAATGCATCTGGGGAGTCACTTCAGGGAATGCGACACCGTAGCTAATAATTTAGAAACCCACCCCAGGGGTGGAGTCATATCTACACCTCAGGTTATAAAAGAAATATTCGAAGAGAGAAATCAACATTGTGTTGTACTAAAGGGATTATATTATAGTATTGTAATAAAATTGAAAGTCAGTTATAGATTCTTTAACTCTTCCAAACTTTCACTATGCTGAGGGTTCACTTTATCAACAATAAACTGAAAAATCTCTCTTGCCTCTTTCGCGAGGCCGTATTTTTTTAAGAGCTGTCCTTTGAGATAGTATGCGTCCTCATAGTTCGGCTTCATTTGTATGGCTTTGTTTACCGTTTCTAATGCTTTTTTTCGCTGTTCATTCTTCTCATCAGAAGAGGGTGCTCCATCTTCTTTCGCACTGTAATACAATGCTGATGAGTAGGGAATCCTCGGATCACTTGGTGCGAGAGTAGCTGCGGTCAGAAGTGCTTGAATTCCCTGATCTATTTCCTCAACAGAAAGATTGATTTGATAGTAAAGGTAGCTGTTTTTTGCATGAGACCTCCAATAATAGACGTTTTTCGGTGATGCTCTTAATGATTTTTCATTAAAATATCGTGAGAGTGAGACTAGTTTTTGCGTACTATCTGATTCTTTCTCAATAGAAGTAAGATATGCTAAGTTTGCGAGTGAAAAAGAGAGCTTATCTTCATAAGTATGTTCATAGTGCAGGAGGAGAGCTCTATTAAGGTATGATGCTTCCCTCTGATAATCACCAACTCTATGGTACTGCTCAGATTCCGCATATAGTACATCAGCAATATAGTAGCGGGCAACAAAACTAACGGCATATAAAAATAGGGTTATGAATAGTGTGGTGAAAATGATTTTTTTCCATCCTTGGAAAGTTGAAGTTTGTTTTGATTTTTTTTGTTTAATAAAAAAAAAAAAAAAACCAAGAAAAATCGCAGAGATAAGGTAAA
>CAZHGF010000047.1:0-6940 GCA_964531945.1 uncultured Gammaproteobacteria bacterium
CGGTAAAGAATACAATTACCCATTTAGTAAATACTGCAAGAGTATTTGCTGAAGTCGCGCCCATGGTCGCAAAACTATGCCGTACCAAATCCGATACAAGATTTGATACCAATAGTCCGACAAAGCCAATTACGACCGCGACGATGACGTTGGGAAGGTAAAAAAGAAACTGGTTAAGAACTACCGTTGCTCGCGACAACCCCCATACTTCAAGCGTGGGAATAAGAAATAATATGACGACTGTCCATCGCAGAATTTCTGCCAAAACTTCTTCCCATACTTTCACCTCGTTTTTATTCATGAGTTGAGTTTTTTGCAAAACAAAGGACAGCTTAAAAAACGAAAAGAGTGAAAGCAATATCCGTTTGAGTAAACCTGCTAATACGAGACCGATAAGAAGTATGAGGAGCCCCCCAAAAAAATTGGGGAGATAATCAAAGAGTCTTATTAAGAAATTCGATAAAAAGTTATTAACGACTTCTATCATTGAATCACCCCCTCTTATTAATATCAAAAACAAATATCAAAAATCAAACCCCTGCTGGCAGGCAGGAATACATAGTAAATATCAAATATTTTTACATTTTGATCTGCTCGCCTCGATTACGCTCTCGTCTCGCGGCGAAGCGGGTCATTTTGATTTTTAATCTATGATTTTTGATGTGAAATTCAAAACATAATATTCTCAAAATACATTAATTTTTTGATACTGTTATCCTTATTTAAAACGATTGAGATGGTATCTAGCGAAAGCTTACATTCTTTGTACGAGTTTTTCAAGAGATAGAGAGTAGTTGCGGATTTTAAGTGATTTATTTTCCGTTTATTTACCGCTTCGTAGGGCTTTCCTTTATCTTCATTCGTTCGCGTTTTCACTTCAATAAAACAAATCTTATTATCTTTTTTCGCTATGATGTCTATCTCTCCCAGTGATGTTGAGTAGTTTTTTTGTAGTATCGCAAAGCCCTTATCTTTAAGGTATTCTTCCGCGAGTTCTTCGCCCATTTTCCCTAAATTCTTTCTGTACAAACCCATAAACTAATTGTAGTGGAACAAGAGGAAAGTAGCAAGCTGTTATCGAGAGTTCATCGTAACAATATGGTTCTATGGTTCAATTGCTCAAGGATTCCATGGCTTTTAAACCATTGTAACCATAGAACCATAGAACAATAGAACCATTGAGCCATTGAGTGATTATTCTCTCTGAACGCTGAACCAGTTATTTCTCTCCTTTATACAGCTTATGCCGTACCTGCTGTCCGGAAAGACCCTGGAGGAAGTATACTTTTGCTTTTGTATATTTTGACTTACGGACAAGTTTAATGTCTTTAATAAAGGGAGAAGTGAGAGGAATAATCCGCTCTATACCAACACCTGAATGGGACATTTTGCGCACCGTAATCATACGATTATTTGCATCATGCCCCTTCACCTTAAGGAGAATTCCTTCAAACAGCTGCTGGCGCTGTTTATCGCCCTCCTTAAAGGTGTAGTTAACCGCAATCGTATCGCCAACCGAAAATGTTTTGTCTTTGTAGGAAATCTGATTTGACATATTCGTTAGTTTGTTAGTAGGTTAGTTTGTTAGTTCGTCACGTAAAAAAGTATTTATTACTAACTAACGAACTAACTACTCATTGTACCACCTACCCTTTCTTTTTACAAGCCTCCAAAAGAGCTATGAAGAATGGATGCGGGTGTAAAGGGCGGCTTTTATACTCAGGGTGTCCCTGGGTACCGAGATAAAACGGATGCTTTTCTTCAGGAAGTTCAATGATTTCCACCAAGTTTTCTGCCACTGACCGTGCGCTAATCACCAGTCCGGCCTTTTCGATATCATCCGCGTATTTATTATTGAACTCATAGCGGTGCCGATGACGCTCACTTGTTAACCCTCTTTCGGGATCAACGAGACCTCCATATTTGTGATAAAACTCATATGCTCTCGTACCTTTTTTGACGTGTGCTTCCCATTTCCCCAAGCGCATAGTCCCGCCATACGCGCGTTTTTCCATAAACTCTTTCTGCTTAGGTATGAGATCGACAACGGGATGTGAGGTATTTGGATTACATTCAGTTGTGTTCGCATCACTCCACCCCAGCTCATCTCGCGCAAACGCAACGACCGCAAACTGCATTCCAAAACAGAGACCGAGATAAGGAATATTCTGTTTTCGGGCGTATGAAGCCGCGGCAATTTTCCCCTCAGATCCGCGTTCTCCCCATCCAATCGGAACAATTATTCCTGAAGGGTTACCAATGATTCCTGCTCCTTCTTTTTCTACTTTCTCCGCGTCGACCCAGCGGGTTTTCACATCAACCCCTGCTTGCCATGAAGCATGATCGATAGCGTCCAGTAACGCTGCGTACGAATCCCTTAGTTGATAGTCACCGGTTCCGAAATACTTTCCGACAATTGCAATCTCTATTGTTTTTTCCTTTTTTGATTTAATCTTCTCAGTTAACGCTGTCCAATCGGTAAGATTCGGTTCTTTTACCGGAAGCCCCAACTTTTCAAAAATTCGTTTATGTAACCCTTGTTTGTGAAGGACTAATGGAATTTCATAAACAGACGGGAGATCAGGATTGGATATAATGTCCTCCGACTGCATATTGCAAAAGAGCGCGAACCGATCTCTCCTCCGTTTATCAAGCGGCTTTGCGGATCGGGCAATGATAAAATCCGGTTGAATCCCCATCGAATTCAAGGTGCGCACGGAAAGCTGAGTGGGCTTGGTCTTTGGCTCACCAAGATGGTAGGGTGTTGGCACATAGCTTACGTGTACATGAATGACATCACCGGGATTTTTCAGGGTAAGAATGCGGGAGGCTTCGTAGTAAAAAACATTCTGATATTCTCCTGCGGTACCCCCTAATTCAACCACCACAATATCTGCCTGTTTTTTCTTGGCAAGACTTTGTATGCGATCGATAATTTCATTGGTTATATGGGGAATAGCCTCAACATCTTCACCGTTATACTCAAATCTCCGCTCACGCTCAATAACTGTTTGGTAGATCTGCCCCATGGTGACGAAGTTATCCCGTCCCATATCCTCATGGAGAAATTTTTCATAGGTTCCGATATCCATATCCGCTTCGGTGCCATCCTCGCATAAAAAAGGATCACCGTGTTCGATTGGATTTATGGTCCCGGCGTCCATATTCAGGTAGTTTTCAAACTTTATGGGAGCGACTTTGTAGCCGGCGGATTTAAGAAGATAGGCGATGGAGGCGGCGGTGGCTCCTTTTCCTATTCCGGATATGACGCCACCCGATACGAATATATATTTCACCTTCGCCATGGAAATATATTGTACCACATTTCAAATCGTTTAGCGTCGAGCGTTCATCGGGGACGAATGGTTCAATTGTTCGATGGCTCCATGGTTTTTAAACCATTGTAACCATTGAGCAATGGAACCATCGAACCATATTGTTACCGTGAACGGTGCCTGCCCCGCGAAGCTCTGGCGAAGTGGGGAGCTCTGAACCCATAACGCGTAACGTTTAAGCGCTTGGTGCCTGGCGTTTAGCTGGCGGCTTCAGTGTCCATGATGAATATTTACATTTCGGGTAACTCTCACACCCGTAAAAGCGCTTGCGGTTTTTGGAGTAGCGGATCGTGAGCCGACCGCCGCAGTCGGGACAGATCACGTTCGGGACAAAGTGGAGAAACGGCTTCGTGAATTTACACTCAGGATATTTACTGCATGCCATGAACTTCCCGAACTTTGAGAAGCGCACTACCATCGTGCCGCCACACTTTTCACACACTTCATTTTCTACTGTCTCTTCAACATCTATGAGAGTCCTATCCTTCTTTTTTATCTGAAGTTCTTTATTAAACGGAATATTAAAATCGGTCAGTACCTGTACCATCTCCTTCTGACCGTCAGCGATATCATCCAGATTCTGCTCCATAGCCGCGGTGAAATCGAGCGAAAATACGTCGGGAAATGCCTGTGATAAATAATCTGATATTGTTTCCCCCAGCTTTGTAGGAATAAAATAACGGAATTGTTTCTCCACATAGTTCTTATCCTGGATAAGCGAAATAATAGGAGCGTAGGTTGAAGGTCTCCCGATACCCTTTTCTTCCATGATACGAATAAGCGTTGCTTCGTTAAAGCGGTAGGGAGGCTTTGTCTTACTCTCCTGCGTCTCCAGAGACTCCAGCTTCAAAGGATCATTTATTTTATAGGGAGAGTTAAACTGATTCTTTTGGGCAAATTCGGGGTTGAGGACCCGTAAGAACCCGTCAAACAATACATTCTGCATCTCTGACTCAAAGAGGTACCCTTTACTGCCGGTAATACGAATCGTAGTATGCTTTACTTCTGCCTCTCTCATCTGAGTTGCCACCGCCCGATCATATATCAGTTTATATACTTTTTTATGGTTTTGGGTTATTTTTTTGTCAACGACGATTGAGTCAGCGGTTTTATCCAGTTTGGTCGGGCGGATTGCTTCGTGCGCTTCCTGTGCGCTTTTTGATCGGGTCTTAAATCCCCGTGGCTTCTCAAGTGCATACTCTTTTCCATAGGTTGCCTCAATATAATCTTTCGCCCGGAAAACAAAATTGGTCGAAAGGTTAAATGAATCGGTACGGTGATAGGTGATCATTCCCCGTTCATATAAGTCCTGCGCTATCCGCATCGTCATACGCGATGAGAAGCTAAACCGCTGAAATGACTCCTGCTGGAGGAGCGAAGTCGTAAATGGAGGAGGAGGATACTTTGGCTTTACTTCTTCTTTAATATCACGTACCTTAAACGCATCTAACTCTATATCTTTTTTCAATTAATCCAGGCTGTCTTTATCAATAGTTGTTTTAATATAGGTATACCTGCCGGTAAATAACTCTAATGTAAATTCCTGCTCATACCGTACTCCGTCTTTACTTATGAGTTTTGCTCTGACAGATTCTTTGTTTTTGAAGTTTCCATAGACCTGATAGTATTCTTCTTCCTTAAAAGCTCTTATTTCTTTTTCCCGTTCAACGATGAGCCGAAGCGCCACAGTCTGCACACGACCTGCTGATAACCAGTTTTTTCCCATTTTCTTCCACAGGAGTGGGGAAAGTTCATACCCTACTACCCGATCCAGTATACGACGAGCCTGCTGGGCTTTTATGAGATCGATTCGCAATGTATCAGGGTGGGCAAGCGCTTCCTCAAGCGCGTGCTGGGTAATTTCATGAAAAACGATTCGCTTGATTGGCTTTTTCTCATCGAGCTTTATCTCCGGCCATTTTTCTTTTACATACCCTAAAATATACGCGGCATGATAGGAAATAGACTCTCCTTCGCGATCAGGGTCAGTAGCAAGAATTACCTCATGATTTTCCTTCGCAAGTTTTTTAAGTTGTGTTACCACTTTTTCTTTATTTTTGATGATCTGGTAAGATGGCTTAAAATTCTCATTGTAGTCAATAGAGATCGCGTTCGAAGGGAGATCCCGTATATGACCCATCGTAGCAAATACGAAGTAATCTTTATCCTTCAGGATACGGTTAAACGTACGTGCTTTGGTGGGAGATTCGACAATTATGAGCGCCATAGCTTTAAGTATAAAGTATCAAGTATTATGTAGTAAGTAAAAAGAGATTTCGGGTGATTTTAGGAAAGAATTTATATTCTGTAAATACTTAATACTTGCTACTTAATATTGACTACAGTCTTGAAGTTCTCCGTTTTTTGAGAAGTTTTAGATCAATAACGGATCTGCGCATGGTGGCCATCGCTTCATGACGGGCGCCTTCTTCCTTGACTTCTTTGACCAGTCGTTCTGCCTCTTCGAGTGCTTTTTTCGTCATTTGTTCATCAATCTCATCCTGTCCATACGCTCTTGAAACCAATATGCGCAATTCTTTTCCATCGGTTTCGAGATACCCCCCGCCTATCGCCAGAAAGTCTTCTTTACCGTCTTTTCGAATGGTCACAACACCTTCATCAAGCACCGTGAGTAACTTTGTATGCCGCGGCAGTATACTAATTTCCCCTTCAGAAGAAGGAGCTGAAACAGAGCTTACCTCTTCATCCAAAACAATCTTTCTCGGTGTCAGAATTTTTAGGTGTAGATTCATAATGATTCATCGTACATGTAACAATATGGTTCGATGGTTCCATTGTTCAATGGTCACAATGGTTTAAAAACCATGGAGCCATCGAGCAATTGAACCATTCGTCCCCGATGAACGCTCGACGCTACTCACTTGACGCTCAACGTTACTTGACTTCTTCTATCGTCCCTACCATATAAAATGCTGTTTCTGGCTTGTCGTCATGCTTCCCTTCAAGAATCTCTTTGAAACCACGGACATTATCTTCCCGGGTAACATAACGGCCTTGTCTGCCGGTGAACGGTTCGGCGACGAACATCGGCTGGGTCAGGAACCGCTGGATTTTCCGTGCCCGGCTTACGGTGAGTTTATCCTCTTCTGAAAGCTCCTCCATGCCAAGAATCGCAATGATATCTTGGAGGTCCTTATATCGTTGTAATGTTTTTAATACATTTCGCGCAACTTCATAATGCTCTTCTCCCACGATTGAAGGATCAAGCGCACGTGATGCTGAGGTAAGTGGATCAATCGCCGGGAAAAGTCCTTGTTCTGCAAGCGATCGCTCCAGAGTAATTGACGCATCAAGGTGCGCGAATGTTACAACTGGCGCCGGATCGGTATAATCATCAGCTGGCACATAGACTGCCTGAATTGAGGTGATTGATCCTTTTTTGGTTGAGGTGATCCGCTCCTGCAGTGCTGCCATTTCCGAAGCAAGGGTAGGCTGGTAACCGACCGCGGATGGAATCCGTCCAAGAAGCGCTGAAACCTCAGAACCCGCTTGGGCGAACCGGAAAATATTATCGATAAATAGAAGGACATCCATGTTTTTTTCATCACGGAAGTACTCCGCCATGGTAACACCCGTTAATGCCA
>CAZHGF010000047.1:6950-7725 GCA_964531945.1 uncultured Gammaproteobacteria bacterium
CAGACGGTTACCCGGCGGCTCATTCATCTGGCCAAAGACAAGTGTAGTCTTATCTAATACTTTTGTTTCTTTCATCTCATTCCATAAATCATTTCCCTCACGCGTTCGCTCCCCAACTCCAGTAAACACTGATACGCCGCTGTGTTGCTTGGCGACATTATGAATCATCTCCTGAATCGCCACTGTTTTTCCGACTCCTGCTCCTCCAAAGATAGCGACCTTACCTCCTTTAATGAAAGGCGCGATAAGATCGATGACCTTGATGCCGGTTTCAAATACTTCCTGTCGCACTGCCTGATCTACAAATAATGGCGCGCTTTTATGAATAGCGTATTTCTTGGTCGTCTTTACCTCACCCTGTTCATCAATCGTTTCACCCAGTACATTGAAAATTCTCCCCAACCCTTTTTCTCCAACCGGCACCTCAATTGGCTTTCCGGTATTGAGAACTTTGGTTTTCCGTTTTAGTCCGGTTGTCTCACCCATGGCGACAGCACGGACCATACCACTCCCGATAATCGCTTCTACTTCAAGCGTCAAAGGATTACCCTTTTTTTGCTCTACAATAAGCGCGTCATATACCTTCGGTGTCTTATCGTGCGGAAACTCAGCGTCGACGACTACTCCCCGCACCGATACAATTGTTCCTTCTGTCATGTTATTTTTTAATTGATAATTAAGTCAAAGTTGGTTGGAATTAGTTGAAATTAGTTTCAATTGGTTGAAATTAGTTAAAAATAGCTCATTCCAACGAACTTTACGACTAATTCTAACT
>CAZHGF010000048.1:0-4478 GCA_964531945.1 uncultured Gammaproteobacteria bacterium
GGTTTCGTCATAAATCTCTTCGCCAAATGATCTGATCCCCCGCTGGCTATCGATCTCAAACGAGTCCATCACGATTGCCGGTCGCGGGATTTGAACATCGCTTTCAGTCGCTTTGGACCGCTGCATATACGGTTGCATATACTTCCAGAGCCAGAAGATGGAAATCGAAGCGACGATGGTTATGAAAAGAAGTTGGATAAAACTGCGTATTCTCATGGAGAAGACATAAGTATTAATTTATTGATACGTATTGGCTCTCCAAACCTCATAATCAAGTAAGTCAACTCTGCTATCCCCATTAAAATCAGCGTTTCTCGTCTGTTGAAATCCGAGGTACTCGGCGCGCCATAGTTCATAATCGCCGTTATTGATGAGGTTGTCGCAGCTTGCGTCTCCTCGATTCTTCATCGGGCAGGGTCGAATAGTTGGTCCGACACTATTTGTTCGTCTTGTGGTATCACCGGTTGAGCTTGATGGATCGCGCGGTCCAAGGACCGGTGTGATGTATGCTATAGTTCCATCGCCACTGACATTCCAGCCGTTTGGCGTAATGATGACTTCCCTATCACGGGTTGGCTGTCCGTCAGGACCCCATCCATACAGTGCCCAGATTGTCGGAAGCGGAATAGGCGGGCGCGGAGGGATATTCCCGACCGGAGCACCATTAATCACCGGATAGTTACCCGTTTGTACGTGCATTGGGTATAATTCGCCGTTGGACATGACGTAATACAACTGTCTTCTATCCGGCGTTGTGGCAAAATAGCTTCCGTCCTGTCCGGGAACTACTCCCGCGACCGGCAGTAAATTGATCGGTGATTGACCATTGAAACTGACTGGTACCGGTTGTGGTAATGAGTTTCCGCCGGGAGTGGGCACCGGCCGATCATTACAGATACAATTCCCTTGCCTTACGATACTTCCTCCGCATACCCGGGTGTCTTGCGAGGGATTACCGCAGTAACCGCTCGTATAATTACAGGAAAACACGGTGTCGTAGCATCCGGTTCCCGGAGTTGGTTTCGGTTCCTGACGAATAGGTCGCGACGTCGGGGTGGGAATTCCCTCTGATGACGGCGTAAATCCTCCCGATGACCCTGCAGGCGTAGCAGTCGGCGGATCGTTGCAGACGCATGCTCCCTGACTCACGATTGATCCGCCACACACATGGGTAGACTGTGATGGATTGGAACAACCCGGATAGCCGCACGAAAATACAGTGTCATAACAATTACTGCCGCTGCCACCTGATCCACCACCGGTATCAGCCGCGGGAACCTGTGTGGGAACAAGTGTGGTCGTCGCTGCAGGAGCAGCCGGACAGGTTGCACTACAGGGACCAAGTGCACCACAGGGATTGTGCATCTGTCCACCCCACGCAGTCACGCCTCCACAATCTACAGAGCAGGCAACAAGAGAAGGAGTGCAGTTTTGCTGAGCATTTACCGGAAAAGGAATAAGAACAAGTAAAAAGAATAGTATAGGTAGTATTATTTTCATATTTTATAGATATGCTTTATCTCTCTTAGACTAATGCATCCCCATACATTTTTCAACATAAGCATTCCCTTCAAAATAAATCGATTTGACAAAACAAAACGCATTTACTAGAATAATATAAATCACACTATGTCAGAAACGACAAAACATCACAAAATAGCTCTTTCTGATCTTCCGGATCTCCTTACTATCCGTGAAGTCGCACAACTTTTAAGAGTCTCTCCCCTTACGATAAAACGGTGGGGTAAAAAAGGGAAGCTTCCCGCAATCCGGATCAACTCCCGCGGTGATAGAAGGTATAAAAAAGATGTTGTTCTCCGCCTCCTCGGCGTGAGTCAGGAAGATTGACTTAAGGATAATAGATGACAGATGTCTGATGCCTGATGATTGATATCTGCTTTTTTCTAACATCTGGAATCTGTCATCTGCCATCTAATATCTCCCTACCGCTGTCCTCCACCCATAATCATCTTCAAAAAACTCATTCCAAAGATTGCGACAAGCCCTAGTCCGGCAATTTTTAAGATTTTGAGAAGTAGTGAAAATAACTGTTTGATTTTCTCCGGATTAATCTTCATTCCTTTTTTTACTTCTCCTGCTTGATCTTCAAGCTCTCTTAATACTTCCTGCGCCTGTTGTTGTTCAGCGGGAGTAAGATTTACTTCAGGGCTTTTGACATGTCCTTTTAACATACCAAAAAGCTCTTCTGGTTTCATCTGGCCTTCGGCGATAGCTTGCATAGTTTTATCAAGTTTATCCCTATCTTCCGGTTTCAACTTGCTTCCAACGGACGACTTGAGAAACCCCATAAGCTGTTGATACTGCTGGGTAAATTTATTTGGATCGGTTTCCTGCGCAGTCCGATCAAGCGCTTCACGAACATATTCGGGCAAATCTTCGTATCGCAGACCTACTTGAAGAAGGGTGTGTCGCATGAATGCTTCAAGCTTGGTTTGATCAGCTCCTTGAGCTTCTGCGGCGGCACGCACTGAAGCCGGCGGCTCACCTTTTGTTACCTTATCTCCCTCTTTTACCGCACCATCCAATCGGGAAAGTAAACCTGCCATTGGATCGGGAGGTACTGAAGGGATAGCCTGCTCTTTTGCAGGAGACACATCTTTTGAAGCTGTATCAACTTCCATATGTTAGCTAATACCAAGCGCCCCGGCCGCTGCTCCCCCGACGCCGGTGGTACTTAATAAAGCCCCTCCTCCCAGGAGTAACGCAAGCACCATAAGAATATTTCCCATTGGTAATCCTCTCAATCGCTCACCCCACCTGCCGGTAAAGTTGAGAACACCATCATTACATGCCCGATTCACCTGCTCACGCAATGTAGTATTTGCAGCAATAACTCTATTATAATACTCATCATCAAACTGGTTAGTAATAGCAAGAATTTCATTCCTTGAAAGCGGTTCAGGACCAGCTTGTAATCTCCCCAATCTTCCTCGCCGTGGGCGTGCCATGCGGTACCGCGCCATTTTCTCCTTCAATGCGGTTGTTAGTTCATCCCGTTTGGGATGAGACCGTAATTCATCTATCGTAATGCCAGTACCGGTGAGAATCCCAAACGCTGGGTGGGTAAACATACGATCAGACCCTTGACTCAAAAATTCATTCCATGCTTGGTCAAATGTCACCCAGTCTACTTGACCCGGAGCTGCGGCATTATTGAACATTGCAGCTATCCGTTCACGTAACGTACGTTCACTTGCGTCTTGAGTTTCATTTGTCGCTGCCTGATCTACCTTATGCTGCTGTTGTACTATTTGATCTAAACGCTCATTTATTGCGGTAACCGCAGCCTCAGGGAGAATTGAGGCAAGCGATCCGATAAACTGACTCTCCTGTATCTCACGTTGCGAGAGTGCTTTCCTGAGTTCCTCACGGAGGTTTGAGAGGCTGGAATTTACATCTCCTAGTTGCCTTTGAACTTCTTGCAACCGGTTGGTTAACGACGCATCGCCTGTTAACGCCTCATCTACACTTGTTTTCCTTGAATCTATTGCCTGTATCCGTACTTCCCTATCAGCATCAGTCTGTTGCTGGGTTCGTAATTCGGCCTCAAGCTTCGTCCTCTGTCCTTTTAAATCATTAATATCATTGTCGAACTGAATCAGTTTCGCATTATTTTGTGGGACAGTTATATCATTTGTGTTTAAAACAAATCGCCCTTTTGAATTCTCTCGCTCAAGAATAAGTGCATTCAGATTGCTGAGCTGTGTCCGTACCTGCTCTACGTGTGCTGTCGCAGGCGCTCGTTCGCCTTTGAGTCTTGCAAGTTCCTGACTGTATTCGCCCTGGGTCACAACTCCACCTGCATTTGTTGCTTGGAAAGCAGACCTTTCTTTTCTGACTGCCTCTATCTCTTTTTGCAATGCCTGTCTCTCTTTCTCAAGTTCCTGTACTCTCTGTTCCGTCTGCTGCACTTCACGGTTTAATCTACCGGTCTGATCATCAAGAAGTTGTCCGGGAGCTGCACGACCTGTCAGAAGTTGTGCAATCTCTGCTTTTAATTTTCCACTTCTCAGTTGATTTCTAAGTACTAACTGTCTATCTCCTGGTGGTAAAGCATCGTATTGCGCGGCGAGAGTAGCATCAGAGCGAATAACCGACTCTAAAGCCTGTTGTACTAAGGGATTAGCAGCTAGTGCGGGAGTAATATCACCTCGTAATATTTGTGAATAAATAGCCGCCCAATTATTACCTTCAGCAAACCGTGTTATCTCGCCTCCTACTCTCACTTTTGCACCTGCCGCATTGATGGTACGTGCAGAACCGGTGTTTGCTTCTACCAGGGCACGGATAATCTGCTCATTCGGAGGATCTTCACCGGCAACCACCCTAAGCGGATGCTGCTCGGGAGTGAGAGCTGACCGCAGCCCCTGCATTAAACGCGCCTCTGGTGAGCCTGCTGCAGCTGCTACCCCACGCCTCTCAAGCATAAAAACTCGTCCTGATAGTTCTGGATCCAT
>CAZHGF010000048.1:4488-7565 GCA_964531945.1 uncultured Gammaproteobacteria bacterium
ATACTTTAGTGTAATGTTTTAATATACTTTGATAATTTATTCATTACTTCCTTTTCTTTTGTCTGTACCTCCTGACCTTTATTCGCTAGGGACAGATGACTTAAATACTTCCATTTTCTCCCGGCTTTGTCAATAAATTTGGTTAAATCATCTATAGTATTTACTTTCAAAAACTCATCAAGCACTTCGCGCGCAGTAAGCTGAAGTTTAGCAAGAGGAAGCTCATGTCGTTCGACTGCGTCAAGGAGAGCACCCGTAATCTCTCTCTCAAGCGCGTCTTTCTTTTCAGAGAGCGTCTGGTCATTTTGACTCATACCGATAACTATAACAGCATTGAAAAAGAAAAGTCAATATTAAAAAGTACCTTATAGTTAGTTTGTTCTCCGTTAGTTGTCAATACATATGTGTCTTTTGCGAACTAACTAACGTTTTCTGTATACTAATCTCATATGCCCTGCCCGAACTGCGATGATCCGATGATGCCGGCGGTTGTCGATAAGCAGTCGATCCTCCACTGTAAAAACTGCGGCGGGACATTTTTTGAGGAAAACGGGATCAACCGGATTACTGCCGAAGACGCGGAAAAACTGGCAGATGATAAAAAAACACTCCTTGTGGTAGACAATGAAAAACTCTGTCCCAAAGATCACCTCCTCCTGTCACTGGTGAAAGGTGATGAAGCAATTCCTCAGACCGTACATCTGTTTAAGTGCGCGGCCTGTAAAGGTATCTTTGTGTACCCTGATGATCTGATCCATTTCAAACGCGCCCAGTCGGCAAAGGTCAACTACTTTAAGCTCTGGGATATTCCCCTTCCCAGCGTTCGAGCGGTCGTCATCGCAAGTTTTACCATTTTTGTTTCGCTTGCGCTGTTTACAACATTTCTTACGTACCAACGGGGCACCGCCACACCGACTCAGGCAGAAAACGTTGTCAAAAACCTGAATATATCTCAATCCGGAAGATATATATTTATTTCATTCCGAACCCAGTCTCCCTACCAGTCACGTATTTCCTTTTTCGATCGCACCACCAGTCAGGAATTTACAAAAACCATAAGTGATACGCCAAAAACCCTTCATTATCTCACAACATCTGACCTCGACCCGAACCACGAGATCTACTACCGGATCACCCTGAAAACTTCAACACAAGAGTTTGTCGCGAAAGAAGGCAAACTCGAAGTCGCTCAGCGATGAGCGCGAAACGTTATGTGTTATGGGTTCAGGGTTCCCCACTTCGCCAAGGCTTCGAGGGGCAAGCACCGTTCATAGTGATGATATGGTTCAATAGCTCAATGGTTATATGGCTACATGGTTAACTATTAAACCTTTTTAACCATTTAACAATAGAACCATTGACTTACATACTGCATGCGCGAAAATACGTACGCGAGACCGCAATTTAAAGTCTTGCCAAATTTCCCTCACTTATTTATCACGCGGCTTGCTTTAGCTCAGATTTACCACCAGTATATACCCTTTTACTTCCGGCTATTATATACTGCGCATTAATACTTTCAATGTCTCCTGTCTCGCTATTTCTTATCACAAGTAAATTTCTGATATTCGTCGGTTTGTCTGGTGCGGTAACAACTAGATCAAGACCGCTACCAAGCCCCGAAATCTGCTGACCAATACCTTCCTCTAATCCGGTAGAACAGGAGACGAGAACAACAGATGCACCAGGTATAAATACCTCTCCAATAGCGTCCGCGCCTTTCCGCAGAACATCTTTCATACCGACATACCCTTTTCGTACGTCCTTTCCAAACTGTATTGTCCCTTTACTCCCATGTCCTCCAACAATTCCGAATGTCGCTTTACCATATGATTTACGTAATCTGTTCATCATACTTACGACACTTCGCTTCGTATCTGCCTCTACAATCTTCAGTCCATATTTCTTCGCCAACGCTGCCCGAGGATTCAATTGCTGATAGAGTTGTCCGAATAAACGCGTGTTATCGGTAAACGCGCCATTATGATCTGCCCGTGGATATAAAATGACTCCGTATGGCTTGTCATGGATATCCCGCTCATCGTACTGCGCAACGAGCACTTCCTGAGGATATCGATCAAAGTTACAAATGCCATAGGCTTCGTGCAACACCCTCGCAATCCCTGGCCGTTTCCGTTCAAGAGATTGTAAAGCAACCAAATTCCTCTCTGCTGAACGCAATATCACTGGATCAGCCTGTCGCCACGCCTCAATCATATTTGCAACCGGAATACCCCACTTCGCCAGTTCTTCTTTTTCTTCAAGCCAGGGATCAAAGGTTTCATCATCATTGAGGTATCTCTGGTATTTTGGCTTGAGATACTCCTCTGAAACATCTTCAAATCGATATGCGCTGTATTCTGTAGCAAGAAAGCTGACCATCCCCGGATGTTTTTTCTCAAGATCAGCCATGCAGGAAACGTTTCTCATCATCGTTACACGATTCAGGACTCTATCACCGGTTGCAAACCAGTTCTTCCTGAATATGCCAAAATCAGCATTAAATCTATCTTTGAATATTTTCATGAGCAAAAGCTCTGCGGCATCGACCTTGTTATAATCATCCTGCGGGTCAAAATACATATCCGTAAGGCGTGGCAGTATCTCTTGGAGATCTGCGGCATTCTCAGACGCGATGTCACCAAATAAGTTGATCGCTTGTACCGCAACCGCGTCATCACCTTCGCTACGTAACCAACCGAGAAGCGGGAGCATATCATACCGTAATGACGTATTTTCCCGTGCTAATCGGAGAATTCTGCTACTCTGTTGAAGAAGGATCTCTCTCGCTTCTTTTTGTTGTTTTTCATACCCGGATTTCGTTAACGTATACGCTGCACGAAGACTAATGGAGGCAAGATTATCATTCTCTCCAGCAGCTTTCGCACCAAAGATATCAAGATTCCGTTCAAGCACCTCAAGGGCCTGATCAGAAACATCAGTACAAGAAGTGTGAATAATAGGTCTGATATTCGCCACCACATTAATTTGATGTAAAACACCAGCAAATGCATCTTCATTATCTAATCCCTGCTCTAATAGAGATAATCCACGATTAATCAAGTCAATCTGAGGAA
>CAZHGF010000049.1:0-7425 GCA_964531945.1 uncultured Gammaproteobacteria bacterium
AATTCACAACCGATATCAGGTATCAACGGAGTTTATATCACAAATACCGGTAGCGACGTCCAGTTTTTCGCAGGAAGCACTTCGACGGCAAAAACTGATGTTACTAATACCAATCTTGCTACTATTGTCCAAAATTTATGGGTCTGGGTAAACACCGGTCTGAATGAAGCTTCACGCAATATCGGTCAGGCAACAGGGATCATAAAAACGAAAGACTCAAATGTTATCGCAGCACTCAACACC
Source organism: uncultured Gammaproteobacteria bacterium (assembly GCA_964531945.1). Taxonomy (GTDB): domain Bacteria; phylum Patescibacteriota; class Microgenomatia; order UBA1406; family GWC2-37-13; genus CAZHGF01. Next base: position 244 of record CAZHGF010000049.1, read on the forward strand.
GACGTTAATCATAATACTACCGCTCTTGGCGCAAGCAGTCCTTCTGACAACAGCAATTCATCTCCAGAATCAAATAACAGTGATCCTCAATCATCGTCAAATTCAGACGATCCGGTTACACCAGATTCATCACCAGACTCCAACTCTTCTCCGTCTTCCAGCGATCTACCGGAAAATAACTCAAATCACCAGGCAGAAGATCCTCCGCTTCGCATACTTACTTTTGTAAAAACAATCTCTATTCCAATAGTTTCATCACAGGGTAGCCCACCAAAAAATAACTCCCATACCTCCTCAAATAGCTCGAGACCGCTTGCCTGGTTTACTCCCTATTACGGAAGCAATGATCCGGAGGAAAACGAAGTAAACGCCATATTTGCAACCGCGCTTCCTGAAACCGGACTAAATGCGCTGTTCATACTGTTACGAAGTATCGCGCTTATTGTAACGGGATATTATCTGAGAAACTATCAACTAAGAAATAAAGGCTGATGTACCGTTAAAAGTTAGTAATTCTATAGAGAAAGGAGGTGAAAAAGGATGAGTATAAAGCAAATAAGCGCGGCAATAGCATCGATCGTCATGATGTTTTCATTCGCGATGCTCCCTATCGCAAACGCAACTACCAACGAAACAAGTCTCATCAATAGTGGAGATGATGCTCACATTAGCACATCGACAAATACTAACACCAGTGTTAATGTAGAAAATAAAAACAGTGCCTATTTTTATCAGAAAGCAAATCTCCAGTCAAATACCGGCGGTAACTCAGCCAGCGGAAATATCTCGCTCGATTGGCCGGGAGCAACAATCAATACTGGACCAGCTTCGGTAGATGCGACACTGGATGTAAAAGCAAACAGCAACACAACCCTCATTGAACTGGGAGGGAATACCAGTGATAACCTTACTGACGTTGTCAATACCGGAGATAATGCTCACGTAGACACAAGCCTCAACAATAATTCACACGTATATGTGAAAAATTATAATAAAGCTTCAGTCTCACAGAAGCTTAATGCAAAAGCAAATACCGGCTTCAATAATGCGGATGACAATATTGGTGGTGCTTCCATATTTACCGGACCTGCGGAGATAACCGCAGCTCTTGATGTTAAGGTAAATAAAAACGCGACCGTTGTCGCGGCAGGCAATGGTGAAGATGGAGATGCGTCAAATACATCACTGGTAACAAACACGGGTGATGATGCTCATATTAATACGTCATCAAACTCAAACTCATCGGTGGATGTTTATAATAAAAACTACGCGTATATAAAGCAGAAGGTATATGCGAAAGCAAACACTGGTCATAACTCCGCAAGCGATAATATCGGTGACGCACTGATTGATACCGGTTTGGCACTCGGAGATCTTCATATGGGTGTTGCTGCCAACGAAAATAAAACGGGTGTTGGAGGATTGTCCTGGTTAGGGTCATCCAACTTAAACGATGTTGTCAATACTGGTGACAACGCGCATTCCAATACCGATGTCAACAATAACTCTCATGTTTATATCAAAAACAGCAATAAACTGAAGGAAAAGTCCTATACGTATGTAAAGACGAATACGGGGAAGAATTTTGCTGATGATAATATTGGAGAAGCAGATGTATCAACTCACGTCGCGTGGATGACCCCACACGTGGTCTCTCACGCGAACGCGAATGGTACGATTGTTGGCAACCTTGGATCTTGGTTAGATCTTTTGTTCGATTAATATTTCGATCTAACACAGGGAAGCACATAAACGCTCTGGGTTTTCCCGGAGCGTTTTATTATAATTCATAGCATGCGCTACCGGTTCAGGCACATGACACTTGGAGGTACCTTTGACCATTTGCATAAAGGACATAAGAAACTCCTTGATACTGCTTTTTCGCTCGGGCAAAAAGTGACTGTGGCTATCACCGCGAATGATTTTTTTCATCAGAAGGAAATAGCGGAGGTTATATCGCCATATGATGCACGAAGACATGAACTCATTGAGTATCTAAAAGAAAAAAACGTTGTAAAAAGGGCACGTATTACTCCCCTTCACGATATCTATGGAATAGCCCGTGACGATGAGACGCTTGACTCAATTATAGTGACGAGAGAAACATATCCGAACGCCGTTAAGATAAATAAGCTCCGATCAACCAATACCCTCTCTCAACTAACAATAATAACAGTACCTTACGTCAAGAGTAGTGATAGAAGGATAATGAGTTCAACGAGAATTAGAAACGGTGAGATTAACCGGAATGGTGATGTCTACGCAAGAATTTTTAAGAAAAACCTGCTCCATCTCCCTAAGTATTTGCGGCATACACTCCGGAAGCCCATAGGAAAACTTATAACGCGGAATCCAAATAATACTAACCTTCTTGAATACATACAAAAGCAAAAACCGGTAATGGTAATAACGGTTGGAGATATCATTACTCAATCCCTCCATAAGGTGCGCTACTTTCCCGCTGTTTCTATTATTGATTATAAAAGCAGGCGTAAGAGCCTGACCGCGCCAAAAAGTGCGTTGAAAGCGGGCACTCCCAATAGACCGGGTACCCTCAACTACCGGTCAGTTCAGGTCCTGAGAAATGCAATAAAGAAATTCCTATACTACAGGAAAGCGCGCAGAGTGGTAATCCGTGGAGAAGAAGATCTGTTGGCACTTCCCGCAATACTCTTTTCACCCCTTGGGTCGTTGGTACTCTACGGTCTATTGGATCAGGGAGTTGTTGCCGTTCCGGTGAGTGAGGAGAAGAAAGAAGAAGTCATCAAAATTCTAAAACAGTTTGAATAAAGTCATAGAGTATGAATCATGAAACCTGAAACATGAAGCATGTAACATAAATCAAAAGAACAAAAGAGCAAGAGAGCAATAAAACATGAAACATGAAGCAGGTATACATTGTTCTTTTGTTCTCTTGTTCGATTGCTTCATGTTGCGTGTTTCATGTTTCATGATTCATGTTTCATGACTACAGCCTCATCTTCTTCAAAAACTCTTTCACCTTCATGATCTCAATATTGACCGACTTTGCATACTGAAAAATGGCGCGTTTCTGCCGGTCATACATATTCTTAAGCAAATTCCGTTTTGTGTTATCAAATCCTTTTGGTGTTGAGAGACTGATCTCATAAAGGAAACTCATCATGTCAATCAATTTCAAGTCTTCTTTGAGTATTACTTCTTCTTTAATAGAAAACGATTTAAGAATATCATCCTGTATCTTATGAATCGCTTTTTTGATTTCCGTAGTTTTAAAAAATGGCAGAATGTCTCCTGTTACCGCTTCGTGGAGATCATGCATCAGGGAAAGTGTCACGAGATGATCTCGTTTTTCAGGAGGGTATTTGTTAAATTTTGCCCAATAGAGCGATATAAACGCGGTTGCGACTGAGTGCTGTCCGACGGTCCAGTCTCCAAAACCCGATACGCTATAAATGCGGGGAATATTGAAAATATTCATCAAAAAGTCAAGATTGGGATTTTTCGATACCTTTCCAAGCATCCCCTGGGGAGTAAATATTTTCTCAAACGCAATTCGTTTTTTCATGTGTGGGTATTATAAATCAATTATTCCTGACATTCTACCTGGAACGTATGAACCGCACAAATGGTATAATACCTGCATGCCCGTAAAAGATATTTGGACGCCTTCCAGCTGTATTCGTCGCAGAGCAGTCGCGCATTTTAACAATTCGCCAAACATTATGTCGGCAGTTGGTGCGATTAATAACAGCCCCGAGGTGCGGGCAGCTTTTGATAGACGTATTGAGGAATTTGACGACGCACTGACGAAACTTAATTTTCAACTAAACCGCTCGTCTCATGAAGGGGGTTATTCCTACTCTGAACACGTAGCTTCACTCAATCAGTTACTGTCAGGTCAATCATTACCTACTCTTCAGGATATTTCTGCGGGAGTTCGGACAAAAAGGAGTGGGGAAAAAAACACAAGACCAATTCATACAGCACGTGATGTAGCAAGAACTTACGATTACGTACGTTATTTTACTGAAGATGCTACCTGGTCGTTTGCTACTCAAGTTACAGATCCAGCACAGTTAAGTACTGCGCTTCTCATCGAGGGCTATGGTGTTTATGTAGCGACTTCACGGGGAGATAAGTCCTCATACGATGAAAGACTTGCAAGGATATTTGTGCTAGCATTTGAGGAAGTACTCTTTCGCGAGTATCCACAATCAGAGTTACTGGAAGATATTCTTGAGTGGATGATTACAGAGCGGGAGGATTTTTCTTCAGGAATAAAGAGAGATTTAAAACTTCTTGCCGCAACGCCACAAACAGTTCAGGAACAATTAGCGTCACTTCCCGATGAAAGTGAGCGTCATAAGATTTTTCGGTCATTCCGCTTCAAATTGAGACGGGCTTTCCTTGAAGCTGGAGTAGACTTTGAAATCATCGGAGCACGCGTAAAGACTGACGAAAGTATTCAACAAAAAGTGAAGCAGAGAGTTGAGAGGGGTAATGATGCTCCACTCTTAAATATTTATGGCGCGCGTTGTGTAGTCGGGGAAGGAGATAAAGTCCGAGCAGCCCAAATAATTCAAGAAGCATTGCCCACTCCTCACATCACGAGAAATGGGTATTTAACCAGAAGAGATTTCGTGCGAAATGCTCCAAATCCTCATCAGCCTGATCAAATGATGGCCGCCTACCGCGCTTGCCATGTCAATGTTTTTCTTCCCGGTGGACAAATTGGAGAAGTACAACTGACTACCCGGCAGGACGATGAAACCGCACGGATTTTTAGAGAAGATTACCAGCGGTTGAGAAGAAAAAGCATGTAACTGAATTACAGACACCCGCGGGGTGTACGAGCCTCTATGAGAGCATATCCCCAGTAAATCATGCAGCATGATCCAGACGTGTTCGTGGTTGCTTTGGTAGTGCTGCCTGAAGTATATTACTCATGGCAAAAGTTAGTAACTGCAGCTCTCTTGGAAGCTTCGTTGCTTCAAAACTACCTTCCTCTTTTGCTGCTTCTATATCTGTGCCAATCATATCTGAAACCAGATCTACTACGCTTAGTATGGTAAGTGCGGTATTAAAACTTTCACGGTCTGTGCGTACAATAGGAGCACCATCTCTTCGTATGGTCATACCGAGTGAATCTTGATCAAACTGAAAGAGCACTGATGGGTTGTCTGGGTATGGTGTGGAGAAAGGAGCATCGTGGTTGTCATACCGGCGTCGATCGTATCCAAGAAGTGCGATCCCGAAGAAAATAAGCTCCGGTGCAAGATCTCTTATCTTGGTTCTTTCATCGTTGTGTATAACGTGTTTTTCACCACGATCAAGGAGTTCTCGCACTTTCTTTCCGAGAAACTTTGATTTTGTATCCTTGACACCAGCAAGCGCCGCAGCAACTGCCTCTCTTGGTGCGATTGCCGTTATTTTCTGATGATGAAGGAGACATACTGCATCTTTAAGAAGATAGAAAGTAGGCGCGGGTATTTCGGACAACATAGATATATAGTTATTTTACTATCCCGCTTGCTTATCAGATACTATCCGGTAACAGTAATTGGTTTTCGTGCTGGACAATCGAGGGCGTGGTACCTTCCGGTAGTCCCGCAGGTACAAATAACCTCCCCATTTTCCTCGGAACTTTGCGCTTTTTCCACTTCATCAGCAGTCGCTACGCTCTCGATCATGCCATATCCGGCAAAACCAAGCGCGCGTCCAACCGCTGATGTTTCCGCGACTTCATATGGAGACTGCTTTTCGATTATTTTCGCGGGGTTCGCCGCGGATATACCGGTAAACGTACCTTTATCAGTGACAACGGTCGCTCGTACTACTACTTGATTTGAAATAGGTAGTACCTCAGAGGTAATAGATATTTTTTTTGTGGCATCATGAGCCATGAGGAGTCTTCCCGCAACCGTAATATAGTCTTTTCCATGTATCTTGATGATGTTCTTGTTTGTCATATTTGCATATTACATGTTCGACCCCAGTCACTTAGACCTTAGATATTATCTAATATCTATTTCTAAAGTCAAAGGTTAAGCATCTAAAGTCTCAATAATTTTCAACTCCTCTAGAATAATATGAATATATTAAGAATATATGAGAAAAAGGTAAGAATTAGGTAATAACACCCTTGCATCATTTCCAAATTTTTGCTAGGATGAATTGTCTGCTTGAAAATAGCTCTACACTATGAGTCTACCAAGTAAATTAGTTTTTGTTGATATTGAGACGACCGGATCCCGCGTAACCTATGATCGAATAATTGAAATTGGAATTCTGCGTATGGAGTATGGTGAGCTTGTCGATACGTATCAAACTCTTCTTAACCCTGAGCTCTACCTATCTCCGTTTATTGAAAATCTGACGGGTATCTCAAAAAACGAACTTGAACAGGCGCCAACCTTTAACGACGTTAAAGACGTTATACTCGAAAAATTATCTGACTGTATTTTCGTAGCTCACAACGTTAAGTTTGATTATGGTTTTTTACGAAATGAATTTCAGCGTCATAACCTTCTCTACTCCTCAAAGTATTTTTGTACTGCCAAACTGTCACGGTTATTATTTCCCCATCACCGCAGACATAACCTTGATGCCATCATTGAGCGCTTTGGATTTACCTGTACCAATCGACACCGTGCCTTTGACGACGCCAGGGTGTTATGGGATTTCTATCAGACAATACAAAAAGAGTATAACGCAGATACACTATCAAAAACCTTTTCCATACTCTTGAAAAAGCCCTCATTGCCGGCCGGTATTTCTGAAGATGATATCAATAATCTTCCCGATTCCCCTGGCGTATATATTTTTTATGACGCGCAGAATACTCCACTCTACGTCGGAAAAAGTATAAATATAAAAGAACGTGTCCTTTCCCACTTCACTTCAGATCATACGAGCACGAAAGAGATGAGCCTGTGTTCACAAGTAGAGAGAATTGAAACTTTGACCACTTCGTGTGAACTCGGCGCGCTTCTTAATGAATCTTATCTTATAATCAATCAAATCACAGAGATTGAAACAAGTATAAAAGAGCTGTTAAAGGAAAAGTAAATGGGCGTTGGATCTCCTCTCCCAAAACCTTCTCCAGCTAGAAATATTTTATGGGTTGGAACTGGTGGGCAATTTGCCACTGTTACTGCAGCACTGGCCACAATTACTCCTGCTGCTAATAATCGTTATACC
>CAZHGF010000050.1:0-7336 GCA_964531945.1 uncultured Gammaproteobacteria bacterium
GGGATTACTTCATCCCACGACCTTACGGTCGGGGAACTAAGTGAGGTGGATTAGAGTTTCCTGATGGCTTATGTCACGCCCGGGGTGCAGTATTTGTATGCATTATTTGCTATAATAACTCGTGCGCGGGATTAGTTGAGCGGTTCAATATCTCCCTTCCAAGGAGAAGAGACGGGTCCGACTCCCGTATCCCGCTCCAGACGAGTACCGTATCAAAAACGGTTAATGACTTATATAACAAAATCAGCTGAAGTAGTCTAATTTAGACCATCACAACAACCTCTTGTCAACCTCGTAAGTTAAAATGGGGAGAGGGACACCCGCGGGGTGTACGAAACAATTAATACTCCCACCCATGAGGATGTGCTTTATACCACGTAACCATTGATCGCACGCTATCTTCAATCGATCGTTTCGGACTCCATCCTAATACCTGTTTTGCTTTTTCAATCGAAGCAATCAGTTTTGGCGATTCTCCCTGACGGGGAGTAGGGGAAGGGTGCGTTTCAATGTTTGCGCCGGTGATCTCCTGTACTTTGTCAATGATTTCAAGTACCGAGTTTCCTTTTTCCGTACCAAGATTAATAACATCGCTCGATCTACCACTAAGTACATGCTCAACTGCAGCAATATGTGCCTCATTGAGATCTACCACATTGACATAATCCCGGATTGGGGATTTGTCAGGCGTATCCACTTCTGAATAGGTCAAATAAAACGGTTCTATATCCAGTGCACCACGGACCGCATTCTGCATGAGGTGAGGTGACGGCTTTTTTGCATCGCCAATCATGCCATCATCAGTTGCCCCTGCTACGTTAAAGTACCGTAAGATAATATACCGAAACCCTTTCAAGGTTCCATACCACTCAATCATCCTTTCCATCATCCGCTTTGATTCTCCATAGGGATTTTCAGGATTCGTCGGGTGTTTTTCATCAATGGGTACATACCGAGCGTCTCCGTAGACCGCGCATGTTGATGAAAATACTATTTTTGTTATCTCAAAACGAAGCATCTGCTCCAGAAGCGCTTGAGACGCGACAACATTATTGGAGAAATATTTCTCCGGTTGCTTCATGGACTCATTGACCAAACAGGAAGCTGCAAAGTGAATTACTGCCTCAATATTTTTTTCCTCTTTAAAAATATTCTCCACCGCGCGGAGATCAGATTCATAGAAGCGTAGTTTTTCTTTCCCGAACTTTTCCTGCAGCACCTCAAGCGGTCTTTGGAATCCCGTAGAAAAATTGTCAATGCCGACAACTTCGTATCCTTTCTGCAAAAACAAATAGGTGGCAACTGAGCCGATATAACCTCCCGCTCCGGTTATGGCAATCTTGACTGACATGTAGTTATTGTATCAGATTGTGCCTTTTAATTTTACTGAAAGGATGATACTGGAGTCTTTTTTCGCTGATATAGATTCCTAAAAACACGAGCATCGCACCAGCAAAAAATTGTGGAGTAGGATACTCATGGAGAAGGGGAGCGGCGATAACCACCGCTACGATGGGATCAATATAGGTAAAGATCCCTATTTCCTGTGTCAGGATTTTTCCGATACCATAATTATAAAGGTAGTATGCTGCGGCTGAAGAAAGGAACGCGCCAAAAAGTATACCGATCAACCCTGCCAAATTAAGCTGCGCGAATGACCATACTTGAAACTCGGGTAGCATAAGCGGCGCAAACGTAATCGACGAAAAAACAAAACTGATGAAAGTCACGACATATGCTCCGTGTTTCTGTACTACCTTTTTCCACATTAAAGGCGCGATAACAGAACCAAGGGTAGCCAGGATATATAAGAAATTCCCCTCAACTTCATTCCTTGCGGTACTCCCATCAAAGAAAAGAGGAGCAAGGATGATGGTAAGCACTCCACAAAGGGCAATGAGCATACCGATCAGAACCCTATACCGTATTTTTTCATGAAGAAATAGTACCGAGAGTAAAAAAAGAAAGACAGGTCCGCTAGAAGCTATTACTGGAGCGTTAATACTTTCAGATTTCTGCAGCCCGAGAAAAAAGAACGTGATATTTACAGTAATACCAAAGAACGCTCCTACGAGGATATCATACCAGTCTTTTGGGGTAAGTTTTCGGAAATTAAACCGGTAAATAAACGGAATAAAGACAATACTCGCGAGGAAAAAACGTAAGAACGCGAGAGTGAAGGGAGGAATATTATCCAAAGAATATTTAAAAATGGGAGCTGCCGCTCCCCAGATAATATTGGCAATAATTAACGCGAGAATGGGACTCATTGATCAATTTCTAATTTCTAATACCTAATTTCCAGTGAAAGCATCAATGAATAAATAATATCTCATTCTTTGGTCAATTGACATTTCATTAGATATTGGAAATTGAGTATTAGGAATTATCCTTTTTTTTATGTAAAAAAACAATCAACTCTCCAATAAAACCCGTGGTGATAATCTGAACCCCAACAACAACCAACAACATACCTAAGAATAAAATAGGTCGCCGGTAGAGCATCTCCTGAAAAAATATCCGTTCAACCGCAAGATACCCAAGGATGATTGAACCAAATACTAAAAATAATGTCCCGATTACTCCAAAGAAATGCAATGGCTTTTCTAAAAATCTCAGTAGGAAAAAGTAGGTCAGCATATCAAATAAGCCAAATAGAAGTCTACTTGCTCCATATTTAGACGCTCCAAATTCTCTTGGATGATGAAGAATCTCAACCTCTGTTATTCGGAAACCTTCATGTTTCGCAAGAATAGGAAGAATACGGTAATTATCTCCATAGAGTTGAATTGAGTCAAGAACCTCCCGCTTCATCGCTTTAAATCCACAATTGATATCATGAATATGCAACGAAAATAAGTTGCTTACGACTGTGTTATATATTTTTGAGGGAAGGGTTTTATCAACGCCGTCATTGCGTACCTTCCGGTACCCGTTCACAAACTCATACCCGAGTGCAATTTTTTCAATAAACTTCGGTAAATCCTTCGGGTCATTCTGTAAATCCGCGTCTATAAAGATGATGATATCACCTTTGGAATGGAGAAATCCTGTCGCCAGCGCTCTTCCTTTCCCGGATCGTTTACGGTGGGAGTAGAGATGAATCTTATTATTCTTATTTTGCGCAGCTTCAACAATCACCGGACCGTTATCAGTTGAACCATCATTTGCAAAAACAAGTTCGTAGTCGTATGAAAGTTCTTTAACTACCTTTTCTACCTGTTCAAGAAAGAGCGTCAAACTCTCTTCTTCATTGTAAAAGGGGACGATAACTGAAATTGTTTGACTTGTATTCATTGTTCTATCGCTCAATTGCTTCATTGTTTAACTAATCACTCACCGCTAATCACCAATCACTTTCTTATATACTTCAAGTCCATCCTGGGTATAAATTTTCTCAAAACGCTTATCTGACTGTAGCTGCTCATAAATAGGAATAAGCCTCGGGCTTTCAGGGTAATTATATATTTCTGATAGTCGCAACACAATGTAATCGGCATGTGGGTAATACGAGGAAAAAATATAAAAATAGCGTCGGCTACTGAAGTAAGGAGCGAGCTGTCCGGTAGATGATACTTTTACCGAGTCACTCTGCAGAACTTTTTGCCAATAGGGAAGAAGAGTATATTCTTTTTGAGGATATTTAAACGGATGAATTTCCTGTTCACTCGAATAGGGAAGCGGACCTTTAAAGTAGGCGAATAATGCCGTCATGACGCCTAAATATAAAATCACAATGAGAGTGCCTCTCGTCATTCTCCTAAGCGATCGAAGAGAGCGCATCCAAAATCGATCAATGAAAAACCCCAGAACATTTCTCGCTCCATGTATCGATGCAATAAAGACAATTGGTTGAATGACAGCAGTATAGTGAAACACAATATTGCGCATATGCCAACTGTTTGAGAGAAGATTGATGGCATATTCCGGTATCGCAACAAGAAGATGTGGAAAAGAGAAAAGAGACAAAAACCCAACCGGCCCTAAGGTAAATAAGAAATATCTGAGTGTGTCAACGTGAAAAACATATTTCGCTAGACTCATCGGATGCTGGAATATTCCAATGAGAATTTTCGCCGGAGAGTCACCGAAATCACCGTAGTATCCTAACGCAAAGTGATGACCTCCCCGATAGAACGGGATGATATAAAAAATCGAGAGAATAAACCAGAAGAGAGATAACCCAATTACAAAGTAAGAGTATTTTGGGATATGCAGTGATGCTCCTTTTTTTTCCTTCCAATGATCATAGATTGTATAGAGCCCGAAGAATAAGACTGTTAACGCAACTTGTTCTTTCGCCAGCAAACTCAAAATGAGAAAAAGGAAACTCAGTCCATACCGCTTTGAAAACCAAAAATAATACATCGCGAGAATGCCGGTCGTCGCAAATGTAACCGCGTGAAAGTCATACATATTAGCCCGCTGCATCGGTGGATAGAGAAGGTAGGAGAGGGAAAAAACAAAAGCAATACTATCTCTCTGTTTATTTTCTTCAAAAACCCGCTGTGTTATTTTAAAAATAAAGAACGAACCGATTGCGAGTATGACAGTCTGAGCTATCAGCAATGTTTGAGGACCATCATGGAGAAAGTACAGAAACGAGAAGAAAAAAAGGAGAAGATCATTGTGTATCGCCATCCGCTTTATCTGTTCTGGACCAAACGGGTTGGTGAGCTCCAAGATGCGGGAAAAATCAAATGAGCTGATAGCCTGGTACGTATTAAAAACAGTCTGATGCATAATCCCCAAATCAAAGTAAGAAGCGTAGAGCGTTTGATAACGGAGAACCGTAAAGTAGGAGAAGTAGGAAATATAAAGAACAATGCATAACCATAAAATTGGAGTAGCGTTAATTTTGAAATTGCGACCTAGTAAGTTAAACATAATATTTTTTACGCTTCATTTAGAACTGAGAGTTCAGAGTTGAGAATAAATTGAGAATGAAGAATTCTAAACTCTAAATTTAATTCTGACTCTCAATTCTTTACTTATTCCCCGAGTGGAATTTATCGTGGATTTCCTTGAGACGCAAATTTGTGACATGAGTATAAATTTGGGTAGTAGATATATTTTTATGCCCGAGCATCTCCTGGACCGAGCGAAGATCCGCGCCATGAGTCAAGAGATCGGTGGCATAGGAGTGACGTAAGATATGCGGCCCGATCCTGAAAAGAATTCCTGCCCGTTTTCGATACTTTTCAATCATCCGTTCGATTGAACGTACCGATAACCGCGATTTCTCGTCGGTAAGTCCTTCTTCTGCTTTTGGACCAGAGTACCGGATAAAAAGCGGACGATAGGGATCTTTTCTTACCGCCATATATCGCTCCAACCACTCAATAGCCCGCTTTGACAAAAAGACTACCCGTGCTTTTCCCCCCTTTCCGATGACTCCAAACTCGCCGGCGTCAAGATTTACCTGATCGCGATTGAGAGCGGCAAGCTCGGAGACCCGAAGACCGGTTGAGAAAAGTATCTCAAGTATTGCCCGATCACGCACCCCTGGTTCATCTGATGTGTCAACACAGGAAAACAGTTTATCGAGCTCTTCTGGAAGAAGAAACTTAATGGTTCTGTCATTTTGTTTCCCCAACTCGATCATCTCGGGAGGAAGAACCTTTAACTTTTGTTTGATTAAGTAACGAAAAAACGAACGGAGGGCAACAAGAAAATAGTTTTGAGTTTGGCGTTTAAGATCGCCTTTATGAGGGTTCTTATACTGATTTGAGAGATAGAGCCGGAAATTACGGATGACATTTTCATCGATTTTTTCTACTTCAAAATCATCCAGCTGCGCTGTGGCCATAAGCCATGACTTGAAAAACTCAAGATAGTATCCATACATGCGTACGGTTTTCTTTGAGAGATTTTTATCGAGCTCACAATACTCAAGAAATCGTAGTACTCCTTCCTTGATACCCATACTAGATATATTAAACGACATTTGGGTCTGAGTCAACAAAAGTACTATGAAACACCCATATAGTCACGCATGTCATTGCTTTATAGTAGAATACAACCAAATTCTTTTACTTATATTTTACGTGTGGTTACAAGCGCAAAAGAGTCTGTAGGACGAATAGATGTCGCTCGATACGCGGTAGCAGACGCCATGATGATTGCTCAAGCCATCCTTCTCTCCGATTTGGAATCTTCTCATCCATCATTAACGTCAAGAAATAACTTAAGAGGAATCATAGAAGTCGTACACCCCGCGGGTGTCTCTCTGTACTTTTCAGCCTGAAAACCTTGGGTGTAGATACAATTCCACCCCTGGGGTGAGTACAACTCTTTGCATAGCTGTATTGAGATATTGAGATGAACCTCTCTTTCGCGATCTATGTGAGCGGACCGTGTCCGCCGTATCCCGCCTGCGGCGGGAGAAGGCGGAAGGGGCGGGATTCGAACCCGCGGTAGTCTTGCGACCACACACGCTTTCCAGGCGTGCCGATTAAACCACTCTCGCACCCTTCCTGTGCCAATCGATGTCGTATCGGGTATTTCGTATATACCACGTACAAAATACGATATACTAAATACATTTTACTTCTTACGCCCCTCTTATCTAATTCAGATCTTTCTGTAAACCAATTTTATCATATAATGAGGGTATGTTCCCGCTCTATGATGAGACGCCAAGACGTACATTTCCTCTCATAAACTATGCATTGATTGCGGCAAATATTGTCGTGTTTTACCTGCAGCTGACTACACCTGATTTTGAACAGTTTGTCTATCGCTACGCATTCATATCTTCGGAGTTTAATCCGTTTGTTCTTGAGTCCTATTCTTACATCGTCACATCGATGTTTATGCATGGAGGATTTTTCCATATTATCTCCAATATGTTATTTCTCCATATCTTCGGAGATAATATTGAAGACACCTTTGGTCACTTCAAATACTTATTATTTTATCTTGCCGCAGGACTTGTAGCGACGTTGAGTCAGTACTTTGTCGATACTACTAATACAATCCCCATGATTGGTGCGTCAGGCGCAGTATCAGGCGTTGCGGGTGCATACTTTGTTCTGTTTCGTGATTCAAAAGTGAAAACCCTCATACCAATTTTTGGATTTTTTAGCCTCATCGATCTTTCCGCAGGAGTAGTGCTTGGATACTGGTTTATCTCACAGGTATTTAGCGGGCTTGGATCTCTAACAGTAATACAACACGGTGGTATTGCCTTCTTTGCTCACATTGGCGGATTTATCTTCGGGTATTTAGTTGCAAACTCTTTTCGTAAACCTTCAGGGTAAATTAAGAGGTGCTGGTTTGGTATAACCTTTCTGCGGACTAATAGTCCGCAGTTTTAATGTCTTGGTTCACATGG
>CAZHGF010000051.1:0-7275 GCA_964531945.1 uncultured Gammaproteobacteria bacterium
TCAGCTTGCGTTATAATAGAATATAATAATGAAAAAAGAAACAAGTATTGCGATTGTCTTGGGGATTGCACTTGGTATCATTGTCGCGGTTGCTTTAGTGCTCAAAAATCGACAGGTGCAGATTCAGAATTCCCGACCCATCACTACTGTTTTGAGTATAACTCCCACACCGATTGTAAAAAACATTAATGTGGAAGCCCTTGAGATTACAGAACCACAGAACAACGCAATTATTTCAAGTAATTCGGTGAGTATTAAAGGAAAAGTAGCAAAGGATTCACTTGTTGTTATCCAGTCTCCAATACGAAATGTTATCGTCAAAAACGCACCGGAGGATCTGAATGTGAATTTTCCTCTTGCTCTGGGAGAAAATGTTATTCATATTACGGTCTATCCAAAAGATCCTCAACTGAGCGTAAAAGAGAAAGAGTTAAAAATTTACTATCTGAATGAGCAATGAAAAAAATACTTCGAAGACAGTTTATAACGATTATAACGTTTATAACCATTATAAATTTTATAACTTCTCCCTCTTTATCCGCACAGACGAGAACCGCGTCACCTTCAGCATCACCATCTGCCTCGGTTAAACCAACAAAATCAGCTTCACCTTCAGGTAATGTGGTTGATCGCGAAATACAAAACTTAAAGGAAAAAATAGCAACGAAAGTCGCCGAGCTCCGGAAAAAAAACTTAAAGGCTGTTGCAGGAGTTATTGAAGAGAGTTCGAAGGATACGCTCACCATAAAATCAGTGGATGGTGAGGAATATACCGTTACCCTTGATGATTCGCTTACCAAAATTTTCCAGATTGCCGGAGCAGCGAAGAAAGAGTTAAAGGCGAGCGATCTTAAAAAAGACGGGTATGCCATTGTATCAGGACCGGTAAGCGACAAAACCGTTACCGCCAACTACGTATATCTTGATGAACAATATATAGTAAAAACAGGTAAGGTGACGGAGGTGGATAAAGAGGAAAACATAGTAAAAACATTGACTTCAGACAAAGATAACTACACGCTTGATATTGAGGTTGCCTCGAAAATGCAGATGCTTGACAGCAAAACGTTAGAAATTGCAAACACAACATTTTCGAAGCTAAGAGAGGGAGATACCATTCACTTCATTGTAAAAAAAACCGGAAAAGAGAAAGAGGTGAACCGATACTCTGCAGAACGAATCTTAGTGATACCTCAGGAGTATTTTATTAAATGACTGCATACAACACGCAACATGAAACATGTAGCATGAATCATGAAGCAAAAGAACAATGTATTTCATGTTTTATGTTTTATGCTTCATGTTAAATATTTTTAATGTTTATGCTAAGTAACATTTTCAAACGATTCTTCGATTACAATGAACGGGAAATACAGCGTTTGCGGAAAAAAGTTGACGCAATCAATGAATTTGATGGGAAGGTACGCAAACTGAAAGATGAGGATTTTAAAAAAGAAACAGAGAAGCTGAAAAAAAGTATAACCGAGCAAAAACAATCACTCGATGAGGTACTTCCTTGGACATACGCGCTTGTGCGCGAAGCAGCCCGTCGGGTACTGGGTGAACAACATTATGATGTTCAACTCATCGCTGGTATTGCGCTTCATGAAGGGAAAGTCGTTGAACAGAAAACCGGAGAAGGAAAAACGCTTACGGCAACCGCAGCACTCTATCTCAATGCGTTGACCGGTCGGGGAGTCCATCTGGTAACCGTCAATGATTATCTTGCGCGCCGTGATGCCGGATGGATGGGGCGTGTATTTCATATATTAGGGGTTTCAACTTCCGCAATGATCGCAAACGCTTCATTTATTTTCGATCCGGAGTATGAGGACACAGATGCCCAGGACTGGCGGCTTGTACACCTCAGGCCAATCTCAAGAAAAGAAGCGTATCTTGCAGATATTACCTATGGCATTAACAGCGAGTTCGGGTTTGACTACTTGCGGGACAACATGGTGCAATCGGGAGACCAGATGGTACAACGGGGATACTATTTTGCGGTTATTGATGAAGCAGACTCAGTACTCATTGATGAAGCACGGACTCCTCATATCATTTCCGCGCCCTACGATGAGGATATATCAAAATATTACCGCTACGCGCAGATCGTCAGAAGACTGAAATCGGGAGAAGATTATGTGGTTGATGAGAAACTGAAAACCGCCAATCTTACTGAAGCAGGAATTCAAAGGATTGAGACCGCGCTGGGCGTCTCAAATATTTATGAAAAGGATTTTGACACCCTTTTTCACATAGAAGCGTCTCTTAAGGCTGAAACACTATTCAAAAATGATAAGGACTACATCGTAAAAGACGGAGAGGTGATCATCGTCGATGAGTTTACCGGACGGCTTCTGCAGGGACGGCGATTTTCCGAAGGGCTACATCAGGCAATAGAAGCGAAGGAAAATGTTTCAATCCAGAAGGATTCCAAAACGCTTGCTACCGTTTCTCTTCAAAACTACTTCCGTATGTACGAAAAACTTGCGGGTATGACGGGTACTGCGATGACTGAGGCGGAAGAGTTTCACAAAATTTATAAAACTGATGTGCTTGCGATTCCGACCCACCGCCAGATGATACGAAAAGATCATCCCGATATGATATATAAAACCGAGCGGGCGAAGTTTAACGCGGTTGTTGAAGAGATAGCAGAGCAGTATAAAACGGGACGGCCGGTATTAGTAGGGACAACCTCAATTGAAAAAAATGCGCATCTCTCCACGTTATTGCGGCAAAAAGCCATCCCGCACAAAGTTCTTAACGCGAAAAATCATATTCAGGAAGCAAAGATTTTAGCAGAAGCAGGTGAGAAGGGCGCAGTCACCGTTGCCACAAATATGGCAGGGAGGGGAGTCGATATTCTTCTGGGAGGAACACCGCCCAATGCGGATATCCTCAAAGATAAGACAGGAAAGATAAGTGAGAAAAAACTGAAAGAATTTGATCGCGAAAAACAGAGCTGGCAGGAAAAACACGATGAGGTAGTAGCGCTTGGCGGGCTCTATGTCATTGGTACCGAGCGTCACGAGGCGCGGCGTATTGACAATCAGCTTCGGGGAAGAGCTGGACGTCAGGGAGATCCGGGTGAGACGCGATTTTTTGTTTCTCTGGAAGACGACCTGATGCGCATTTTTGGCGGGGAACAGATTGCTAAACTGATGACATTTCTAAACTTCCCCGAAGATCAGCCGTTAAGCCACGGAATGGTATCAAAAGCGATTGAACAATCGCAGGTAAAAGTCGAAGGATTCAACTTCGATATCCGCAAGCACCTGGTCGAATTTGATGACGTGTTAAATAAACAGCGGGAGATTGTATATACCTTAAGAAAGAAATTAGTAGCAGCAGGGCATACTAAGAATGATGAATTCAAAGAAGCACTATCAGATATTTTTCATGAGCAAATTGCAATATTGGTAAATAGCTTCATTGCGCTGAAAGAAGCCAATGCTGAAGAAGAGTTCGACTCAATAAAAAAAGAGCTTTATTTTGTCTCTCCCCGGGAACTGGAACGCGTGCATGACCTGATAAAGATTGGCGGTCAGCAGGAGCTTGAGGAGTATCTTGAAGATAGACTTTGGGAGCGGTTTAAAGAAAAACAGAAAAAAGTCGGAAGTGAAGCGTGGTTGGGATTAGTCAAATTCATCTATCTTTCGACAATCGATCAGTACTGGACCGAGCATTTAACGGCAATTGAAGACCTGCGGGAAGGAATAAACTTGCGGGGGTATGGGCAGCTTGATCCACTTGTTGAGTATAAAAATGAAGCTTTCTCAATGTTTGAAAAGCTCGTTACCGATATCTATTTCGAGGCAACAAGGAGAGTTTTTACCGTCGAGGTGCAGATTGCCGAGCCAATAAAAAAAGATCAGGAAGAGAAAAAGATGATACTACAATCCGCGTCCCGTATCGATCCGTTCAAAGAGTCGGAGAGACAAAGGGAAGTTAAAAATAGTCAGAGTTCGTCAGAGTTAGTCGAAACGAGTACTGATTCCAACAAATTCCAACAAACTCCGACCAATTTCAACCGATCGCAACCGGTTTCAACAAATGAGGTAGGCGGGTTTAAAGTAATTCCTCCCGGAACTACTCATAAAAAGCTTGGCCGCAACGATCCATGCTGGTGCGGAGCGATCGATCCAGGTACAGGAAGACCCTACAAATACAAAAAATGTGGATTAGTTAACGCTCCTTACCATAAAGGGTAAAAACGAAGTCCTCCGCTATCCGTTCCTAGCGTTCCTAGTGTCGCAATTCAAATGAACTAGGACAAAAAGTAAGGATGGGCGGGCGCGGAAGTGTAAAAAATATAAAAAGTTCCACAGGCCGGATTGAATGCAGTTTTTCTTTAGGTTATCAAGACGGTCTGCTCCACTCCCGGGGTGGAGAAATTATGCAATGATCTCTCAGGAAATATTGATGACTCTAGAAAAAAGACTGAATAGCAAGAATGATTGTTGTATCAGCCCATTCCACTCCCGGGGTGGAAAATGGGAAAAATGCCGCGGATGAGTTGGTGGTTTTTTTTATCTTCCTTTCAGATTCATTTGCTACTATAATTTGTTTATCTATGGTTAAGGTATTATTAATTCTCGTGGTTTTTATCCTGTTAGTATTTTATTTTCCTTCATTTACCGACCGGTCTTTTACCGCATCAACACTCTTTAAAAAGGAATACTACAAAGACAGGGTGTATCGTATTGTCATACCGCAAGATGAGTATAAAAAAATAAAGTACTCAGTCATAAAGCAGATACATATGGAAGATTCTGAAGAAGATCCCACCGATGTCATAGAAATATTTCTGACAAATCACTGGCTTATCGGTTTAAATCAATTTGCCGCAGGTACGGTACAATCTGCTCAAATGCTTCGTCCCAAAAACTGGATAGCCGTCAAGATTGAAGATGAATGGGAAACTCCGCATATCGGGCGCGAACCTCCTTCCTGTGATTTCATTGAAAAGTATAAAATACCGCGGGATGTCAGTAATTGTGAGGAGTAGATAAAGTACCTCTTACTATATATCCCGTTTGCAAACGAAAGTGATCAGATTACAGATCTTCTTAACTTTTATGTTGAATATCACTACTCTGATTTTAGTTATTACAAAATTAAATCACTCGTATGATAAAAATTTATGTTTTTCTTACATTATTGTTCCTGAGTATTATTTTACCTCAAATGACGTATGCTGAGGGATGGACAGATGGTGGTAGCAATGTATATTTAACTATAAGTGGAGATAATGTTGGTATTGGTACTTCCGCTCCGGCTCAAAAGCTTGATGTGAGCGGAAACATTCAAGCTCAACGGTTCATAGGTGTTAAAGATGTGAGCAATCCGTATTTTGAACTTAATAAAACAGGAGGTACCGCAAGAGTCTGGTATTTTCAAGTAGGAGCAACAACAACCAATGCCGATGATCTTAGTGTTAACTTACAAGGAAATCCTGCGCAATTTTTAATTAAAACGAATGGAAATATAGGGATTGGAACAACTGATCCTGGCCAAAAGCTCGATGTCTTTGGAGGAAACGGAAGAGTTCAATCAGGGTATAACTGGCTTACCGATTCAGATATCCGATATAAGACAAACGTAACTACTCTTACCAATGTAAGTAAGAAGATAAGTAATTTGCGTGGCGTCAGATACGATCTTCAAAAGGACAAAGCCATTATTTCAGAGAATGGAAAACAAATAGGTTTTATAGCTCAAGAACTAGAACAAGAATATCCCGAGCTTGTATATACAGACGAAAAAGGATTTAAGTCCGTCGCGTACGATAAGATGACAGCAGTGCTCTTACAAGCAATTAAAGAACAGCAGAACCAGATAAACGCACTTACGGAAGAAATTAATAAATTAAAAAATTAAAGCTATTTCAGGTTAAGGTGTTTTCTATACAGATATATAACTATAGCAGATAAGAAAACTATTATTGCCCCGATTCGTATCGCGAACGGTGATCCCATGTGTTCTGCAACAAATCCTATCTCCAGACTTCCCAGCGGAGACATGCCTAAGAACATCAGTGAGTAAATACTCATCACTCGTCCCCGATAAGAATCTTCAACCATGTGTTGTATGGTTGTATTAATAGTCGCAAACTGCATGATAAGTCCTAAGCCGGTAAAAAAAAGGAGAGGTACCGCGAAAAAAATCCGTGAAGTGAAACTAAATAGTATCAGCGCAATGCTAAAAATAATACTTCCTCCGATAATAAACTTTGTAAAAGAAATCTTTTTTGAAAACGCCGATAAAATGATTGAGCCGACTAGCGCTCCCAAGCCGGCAACAGCGTTAAATAGCCCAAGTCCTGATGCCTCAAGATGAAATACGTCCTTTACCACGACGGGAAGAATTGTGGCATATGACCATCCAAAAATTGAGGTTACTGAAGCAAAGATAAGGAGTGTTCGGATGGGCACATGACGAAATGAGTAGCGTATTCCGTCTTTGACCGCGTGTACCGGATGAGGGTGTGAGGGAGAGTGAGTTCTTTTGACTCTGATAAAGTAGAGCGCGATCAGTACTGCGATGAAGGTAAATCCATTGACGATAAACGATCCTGCCAACCCAATACTGGCGATAAGTAATCCTGCAATTCCCGGTCCAACAACTCGTGCCGCGTTAAACATACCGGCGTTTAAGGCGAGGGCGGATGCGAGACTTTTTTTCCCGCCAACAAGCTCGACTGCAAACGCGAGTCGTGCCGGCATGTCTACCGCGGTGACCGTTCCCAGAAGGAAGGCGAGTACCGCAATATGAATAACCGTGACCGACCCGGTGATGGTAAGAAACCCGAGGATAAATGCTAAAAACATCGCTCCTGTTTCAGCAATAAACAGGACTTTCCGCTTAGAATACCGGTCAACAATTACTCCCCCGAATCACCCAAAGAGTAGTATTGGCAGCGCCCCGATTGCTGAGATTGCCCCCACCCAAAACGCTGAGTTGGTAAGCTGGAGCACAAGCCATCCCTGTGCCACCATTTGTATCCACGTTCCGATAAGCGAAGTAAGTTGACCGATAAACCATAACCGATAGTTTCGATGGTGAAGCGCCGGGAATGAGGACTTTATTTTTCCCAGCCAGCCTTCATATTCGCCGACACTGACCTCCTGGCTTTCACCAATAATATACTGCTCATTTTTTGTTACATCTTTCATATATGATACTAAACGCGAATTAAACAGGGAGAAACGCTTCGCGGTAAGAAGAGGTTAGACACAGTATACACAATCTTAATCTAAAAGTGAAGAGACT
>CAZHGF010000052.1:0-7262 GCA_964531945.1 uncultured Gammaproteobacteria bacterium
GACGACAAGGCGCTGCGAAGCGGGCCGGCGAGGCAGGTTGTTCTTTTGTTTCATGATTCATGTTTCATGTTTCATGACCATGTATAATATCATCATATGAACCTGCCCGTGACTGACAAAACAGGGAAACAGCTGACGCCTGCTGAATTTTCGCATAAGGTCTCAAACCGTCTCGCCAATATCCTCCTCGAGTTTTTGGTGTTTAAACTTCATATCGTTGGCCTGGTGCCTATCCATCACTTTCGTAGATTCTTCTACCGGGTCATGGGAATAAAAATTGGTAAAGGCTCAACCATTCATACCGGTGCCCGTTTCTACGATCCTAAGAATATCACCGTTGGCGAAGATACCATTATTGGCGAGGATGCGGTTTTAGATGGAAGAGATACATTGATTATCGGCAACCATGTGGATATTGCCAGTGATGTCATGATCTACAACAGCGAACATAATATTGAAGATGACCATTTTCGCGCAACCAACCAACCGGTTCAGATACAGGATTATGTGTTTATCGGACCTCGCGCGATTATCCTTCCTGGTGTTACGATTGGAAAAGGAGCAGTGGTTGGCGCTGGAGCGGTAGTGACAAAAGACGTTCCGCCATTCGCGATAGTCGGTGGCATTCCCGCAAAAATCATCGGTGAGCGGAAGAATAAAGAATTAAAGTACAAACTCGGCAGGGCGCGCTGGTTTCGATAGTACGGTAAGAATTTCTTCGGGCGCTTCTACTATATGATCAGGATGGTGGAGGATAAGAGCGTCCTTTGAGTTAAACCCCCAGGTTACCGCGATACACTCTACGGAGTTTTTTTTGCAGGCTTCAATATCCCGCACCTCATCTCCAATGTATACCGTTTCATCGGGGTCACATCCAAGTTGCTTTATTATTTTTGCCAATGCCTGAGATTTCCCGAAAATACTATTTTCTGAAAATATATGATCAAACATCTGAAGGTTATGATGCTGAAGAAACTTCCTGACATTTTCATGAGAGTTTGAGGTCAGAATGGCAAGCAGGCATCCTTTTTTATATAACTTTTCTAGTACTTCTTTCATCCCGGGAAAGAGAGAGAGTTTATCAACTGACCCGGAGAGTTGAGCCCGCACTTTTTGCACAATAAAAGGTATTTTGTAGAGCGGTATATGAAACTCCTTTATTATTTCCCGGGGGTTTTTCCCTCTAAGATAATCAATATCCGATTCACCAATCTTCGGTAAATTAAAATCAGTTGCATGCTCATTAAAGATGCGAATGATTTCTCCCAGGCTGTCAACAAGGGTTCCATCAAAGTCAAAGATAATTACTTTTTTTTGCATAATTAATCCGAATTGCGAAATCTGTTTGATAATTCTAGTAAGCATTCGTCATTCCGGATTCGTCCAAAGGATGATCAGCCTTTGGCTGATGTTCAGAATCTAAACGAATTGTAAATAATTGCATATAGTCTGATTCTGGATGCGCTAAAACTTCGTTTTGGCTTACCAGAATGACGTCTTTTACAGCCTCGCAATTATAATGTTAATCTTGCGTCCCCACCAAAAATACTGCTTGCCATGGTCGATAGGTCGAATAGAATGTTTTTTCAAAACTGACCTGATCCTGTTTTGAGACCCGATAGGAAAACTTCGATTTAGCTCCCCATGCCGCAAAGTCAACCTGTTTGGTGATACCCCGCTTGAGGGTCGGGTCATCCTGGTAGGAGGGCGGTGGAGGGGGTTGTTCGTCATATACCGTTACATCGGATATCTCGATCTTCCGGTTATCTTTTTTTCCATAAAACTTGATGGTAAGAAGATTATTGTTTTGATCTACTTCGGCAAGAATGAGAATAGGAGTCGCGGTATCGTTTTTAAATTTCAGGTCGACTGAGGGAGAAAAAACAGTGGCATCAAAGCCCGGCTTCGAGTCGTTTTCATAGTAGGCGACGCGGTACGCGTGAGCGGTTCGCTCTACGATTGGCAGGCCAGAGTTGAGCACAGCACGGAATAACGTCGTTGAGACCTGGCATACCCCTCCGCCGTCTCCCAGTACCGTTTTCCCGTTTTTAATAATATACGCGGGTTTATAGCCGGTATTGGAAGATATATCGCCTATTATATCGTTAAACGAAAAAACTTTATCTTTCGGGATGAGAATTCCATGAAACTTTGATGAGGCGATGACAATGTTATGTACCCTTTCCGGAATGGAGTGACTGAAATCTGATACTCCTTGACCGATTTCCTCCTCAATACCAAAGTTATTGCTGTTTTTCAATGTAATCTCGGGATCGATAGCAGTACCGGTAAGGACGATCTGTCGGGATTGAATTTTGGTGTTCAATGAGTTTATTATCTTATCGAAATCAGACCTGAATTTTTGGGTATCAATCTTAAATCCCTTTTCATCTTCCTTGAAACTGGCCACTCTTCCATTTTCAAAGGTAAAAAGCGCGTTCTTAGCAGGCTTGTCATACTCTTCTTTAAGAGTTTCAATGAAAGTTTCGATAGGGTGTTCATCATAAATTATGTGAGTGGTAAAATGAAATGACTTAATGGTAAATAAACTTGCTATCTTTTGATACAGCCGAGATGGGCCGTGGGTCGATCTACCGATAAGATAGGATCGTTCAATCACCTCTTCACCGTTCGAGCGGATATTCAGTTTTTCCGCCGAAAACGTTGCTATCGCGGAATTTTCATATAATATGGTGATCGAGAAATTCTGCAGTTCCTGATTTTTCTTCTGATAGAGTTGAGAAGCCTCCTGTTTTGTTTTATACCCGACCGACGTGTTGTCGATATAAACATTCGGATAAATTTTATCGCTGAGTTTTTTCTCCTGTATTACGATATACTGAAGAATAATAATAAACAGTAAAAAGCATCCTATAACAAGAAACAGAATATACCGTGCTAAATATCGGTAATTATCTTGTGAGTTTGATACCATAAATATTATGGATGATGATAATGTAAACGCAGATAAAAATCAACCGAGCGTTGGTGGTGAAATACCGCAACAAGTTCCGCCCCAGGAAACTCAAACGCCCGCAAACTCGCAAGAAACACCGCAGCCTTTTTTTGAGACCGTTCCTGAAGACAATCCCCCCGCTTCTGATACAAATCCTCCTCCGGGTACTGATCCGGACCGGAGAGTGCAGACTGAGGAGATCGCGTCCAATGTCGTGACTCCTGAAGAAGCCCTCAAAGCGCCCGCTCCGCCCGCGTCACCACCGCCTCCTTCATCGATGTTTCACTCAGATTTTTTTAAGTACTTTATCATTGGTGGCGGTGTCGTATTGTTTCTGGTTATTTTCTTCATACTTTTGCGGTTGTTTATGGGGGGAGGCGCCGCGCCGAAAAAAGAAATTACGCTCCAGTATTGGGGACTATGGGAAGAACCTCAGGTTTTCGCGCCGCTTATTGCCGAGTATCAATCAAAAAATCCTCATGTCAAGATAGAGTATCAGAAAATGTCCCACCAGGATTATCGGGACAAACTCATTGTCAGAGGAAAAAACGGCCAGGGGCCCGACATCTTCCGTTTTCACAACACCTGGTTGCCGCAGCTGAAAGAGATTGTAACCGATATACCGTCGAATATTATCAGCGAATCAGAGTTTGAAAAGACGTTTTATCCTATTCATTCGAAAGATCTGAAAGTCGGAAAACACTATTTTGGTATTCCGCTTCAGATCGATGGATTGGTTTTGGTCTATAACGATGGTATATTTAAGAAAGCAGGGATAGCAAAAACTCCGGAGACATGGGAGGATATTACTGAAATTGTTGCAAAACTCTACTCAGGGAAAGACAAAGATGGCCAGCTTCTCAGTTCACCCATCGCGTTGGGTACTGCCTCTAACATTGAGCATTTTTCGGATGTTTTTGCCTTGATGCTCGTGCAGAACGGGGGAGATATAAGAAAACTGGATCAGCCGGAAGCCGCGGGAGCTTTGGAAAGCTACCGGAAATTTGCGGAAGAGCCGACTCAGTACTGGAATGACGCCATGCCAAACTCAATAGCCGCGTTTATCCAGGAAAAGGTCGCGATGATCATCGTGCCTTCCTGGGAAGTGCTTATTATCAAAGCCGCAAATCCCGATATTGAGTTGAAGGTGACTACCGTCCCGAAACTTCCCGCGAGTGAGCCGGTTTCGATCGCCAGCTACTGGGTTGAAGGAGTTTCAAAGTATGGTAAGAATCAGATTGAAGCGTGGAAATTTCTCAAGTTTTTGTCTGAAAAGGAATCGTTAACAAAACTTTATGAGACGCAAAGTAAAACAAGACTATTTGGCTATGCGTACTCCCGGGTTGATTTAGCTTCAACCGTATCACAAAATGAGTACCTCGAGCCGGTTCTTACTCAGGCAAAACACTATGTCTCAGTACCGATGATAGCAAGAACCTATGATAACGGATTGAATGATGAGATTGCCAAATATATAGAAAATGCGATTAACGAAACGATACAAGGCGGATCGTACTCAGAGGCATTGCGAAAAGCTGCTCAGGGGGTTTCTCAGGTATATTCACGGTTAAAGATTGAATAGCGTTTGTTCTTTTTGTTACAATCTATAATGAGCGTTAAGCGCAAAGGGTGAAGCGAGTATAAAGTAAGAAAATGCCATTTCAAAAGTAATTATGTCATTGAATCTTCCATTTTTTCACAAAAAAAAAGACAGCCAGTGGTACCTTGGCCTATTTCTGAAAGATAAAGAGATAATAGGATTCGCTCTCGAAAAAAGGCCGCATAAAGTTGAGATTACCGCTCATGAACGGGTTTTTTTGTCAAATGGATGGGAAAACCTTTTAGAGCAGGTGGATGAATTAGTTTTCTCATTAGAACAATCTACCAAGAAAGAGTTGAACGAAGTGATATTTTTTATCTACTCCCATTATATCGATCAGCAGTCGAAAGAAATAAAAAAGGAGTATCTGTCTCAGTTTAAAAACCTGGTAAAGAACCTTGAACTGAAAGCACTCGGTTATATTGAGTGTTATGAGGCGGTAGCACGGTATTTAAAAGATAAAGAGCAGTCGCCTTTAACGGCCATATTAATCGAACTCGGTGAAACTCACCTCGGGGTTTTTGTCTACAAAGGTGGACAAAAAACGTATACTCAAATACTCTTAAGAGGTGATACTATACTCAGCGATCTTGAGGCGATTTTTTCAGAGATTAAGGGTGATATGCTCCTTCCTTCAAGAATTATTCTCTACGACTCCTATGATTTGCATGCTGAATCAACGGCAATAGTATCCCATAAATGGAGTCATGATCTGTTTGTTCAGCTCCCGAAAGTTGAGATAATAAAACCCCAGGATCTTCATAACGGCATGGTAGCGGTATTTGAAGAGCAGGTAAATGAAGAAACTGCCGTAGAAGGCGAAGAGGTGAATCAGGCAGAAGAATCAGCAGAAGAAATACCCCAGGAGCAGGAAGTAATGGGATTTGCTATTGGTCGGGAAGTTGAGCGGAAAGAGGTAGCGACTCAGAGCCACGCATACCATGTATCGGATGGAGAACCCGTACCGAAAAAATCTCGACCGCTCAATTTTGATCCTTCGACTATAATAAAATTCATGAATTCTATAAAAATACTTCCATCGTCTCTCAGGCTCAAAGGGAATGTTGTAGTCATTGTGGTAGGGGTAATGGCGATCATCGCTTCCGCTTTGGCGGTCGAGTATTTTTTACATAAAGTACAGGTAGAGGTTCTTTTTCCCTCACAAACATTATCCAAAGAGTTGGATATTGATATGCGCAGTGACGGGAGTGATAGCTATGGCATTCATCTTGCAACGATCTCAGCTGAGCTCACTGAAAAAAAATCGACAACGGGTAAACGAGACGTTGGAGAAAAAGCGAAAGGTGAAGTCACTATCAGTAATTTTGATGAAGTAGAAAGAGTGCTTCCGAAGGATACCCCATTTGAAGTGAGCGGCATTAAATATGGATTAGACGAAGAGGTTAAGTTGAGCTCAGGCTCCTCAAGCATCGTAGGAGGTAATAAAGTTACTACTCCCGGGAAAAAAACGGCAAAGTTGACTGCGGTAGAGATAGGTACCGAAGGAAACGCAGCGAAAGGTCAAACGTTCAAGGTGGGCAGTTTCTCCACCTCTTCAATCTTTGCCACTAATGAACAGGCATTTTCCGGAGGGTCAAAAAAGCAGATAAAAACTATATCGAAAGAAGATGTTGACGCATTGAAAAACTCTATTATCAAAAAGGCAAAAGAAGATGCGCAGCAGAAGCTCTCGGCAGAATCAGGGGATAAACGGATTATTACAGACTTGACTGAGACGGCATTCGGGAAGATCAGTGTATCCAAAGAAATCGGTGAAGAGGCAAGCGAAGTTACGTTAAAAGCATCAGTAGTTACCGCCTACTATGAATACACGGCGGCTGACGTAGCAAAAGTGCTGAAAGAATCTTTTGACGAAGATGTACCGAGCGGATTTCGATTGGAAGAGGAAAAAATATCGTTTGACATCCAGGAGGTAAAGAAGAAAAATCAGCAAATTACCGGAAAAATTGATGCGAAGGCATTAGTCATAAAAGATGTATCAAAAGAAGAACTCATCAATAAGATGATTGGTAAAAAGAAAAGTGATCTTGAAGAACTTCTCAAAAATGATTTCCAGGCTTCAGGAATCGAGATAAAATCTCAGTCGAAAATTCCTCTCCTGCTACTGGATAACTGGTTACCGTTTTTTAAGAAAAATATCGAGGTGAGCATATCTTCTTTGTAGAAGAAATCCTAATATCAAAGCACCAATGTCCAAAATATGACATCAATTTGGAACTTAGGATTTTATTATTAGAGTTTAAATTAGAGATGCTATGATCCGTTACTCATATATTAAACAGCACCTCTCTGTCAAAAAGAGAGTTTCGTACTATGTTTCCTATCTTTCGCTTGTTATCGGAACGTTATTACTTTTTTGGGCTTTCTATCCGATTCTCTCTTTTGAAATATACTCTCGTATATTTATACAAAGAGATGTCGTCAGCCCGGTACCAGCGTCCGCATTAGCAACTTCAATCACTGCTGCCGGATCGGTTTTGGGAAGTTATAACGCATTTTCAAACAACCTAAGAGATTTTATACAAGCAGATTTATGGTTTCCGCTGACAAAGCAGCCAACGGCAAGCGAAAACATCACCATAAAAGAATATAGTGTGTCTATTCCGAAGCTGAATATTTCCGACGCGAAGGTATCAGTCGGCGGTGAAGATTTATCAAAAAGTTTAATACATTATATACCGACAT
>CAZHGF010000053.1:0-6588 GCA_964531945.1 uncultured Gammaproteobacteria bacterium
GAGATTGAGCTTGAGGATCCCTTTGAGAATATGGGAGCGCAACTTGTCAAAGAAGTTGCCTCCAAAACAAACGATGTCGCCGGAGATGGTACTACGACATCCACCCTTCTTACTCAAGCGATGGTTAACTTGGGCCTTCGCAATGTCACCGCCGGAGCAAATCCGATGATCTTAAAACGGGGAGTTGAGCTGGCGGTAGAAGAGGTTGTCAGGCAGATTAAAAAAATGGCAAAAACTATCCCTATCTCCAATACTTCGGAAATTACAAATGTAGCGACAATATCTGCCGCTAACCCGGAGATTGGAAAGCTTATTACGGAAGCAATCCAGAAAGTTGGAAAAGATGGAATTGTTACGGTTGAAGAGGGAAAAGGTTTGCAGATGGAGATAGAGTACAAAGAAGGTATGGAGTTTGATCGGGGTTACGCTTCTGCCTATTTGGTAACCAATTCCGAAAAAATGGAAGCAGAAGTAGAAGACGCGTATCTTTTGATAACTGACAAAAAAATTACCGCAGTCTCTGATCTGCTGCCATTTCTGGAAAAATTTGTCAAAGTTTCCAAAAACCTCGTCATCATAGCTGACGAAGTTGAAGGAGAAGCGTTGGCGACTCTCGTTGTCAACAAACTCCGCGGGACATTCAACGCGTTAGTTGTCAAAGCTCCGGGATTTGGGGACAGAAGAAAAGCAATGCTTGAGGATATCGCAATCTTGACCGGCGGTACCGTCATCTCAGAAGATCTCGGTAAGAAATTAGAAAATGTCGAAGTCGAGGACTGTGGAAGAGCTGATAAAGTATGGGCTGATAAAGAAAACTGCCGGATCATCGGTGGAAAAGGCGATCGAGCTAAAATAAAAGCACGTGTTGGTCAGATTCGGCGAGAGATTGAAGCATCGACTTCAGAGTTTGATAAAGAAAACTTGCAGAAACGGCTTGCCAAGCTTTCCGGCGGCGTAGCAGTCATCAATGTCGGCGCGGCAACGGAAGTCGAGTTAAAGGAAAAGAAGGAAAGAGTAAATGATGCTGTTGCGGCGACAAAAGCTGCTCTTGAAGAAGGTATTGTTGCGGGCGGCGGAGTAACACTCCTGCAAGCGCGAAAGTCACTCGCGGATCTTAAGAAAAAATTAGGTTTTGAGGAAGAAAAAACCGGTGTTGATATCGTCTATCAAGCGCTCGCAGAGCCAGTGCGCATGATTGCGACTAACTCAGGAGCAGATGCCGGATGGGTTTTGCGAAAAATTGAAGAGTCAAAGGATAGCGATTATGGATTTGACGCAATGACTCTTGAGTTTGGATCAATGATGAAAAAAGGTGTTGTTGATCCGGCAAAAGTGGTTCGATCCGCTCTTGAGAATGCTGCCTCAGTCTCAACCATGATTCTGACAACAGAAGCACTGGTTACTGATCTGCCAGAACCGAAGAATCCGCCAGCTGGCGGACCGGCAGCCCCCCCAATGCCTGAGTATTAATAAGTCAATCAAACTTTAACCCGCCTTCGCGAAATTCTTCCGTGGCGTAAGTCCGGAGATGAGTGGGAGTTTCAAAAAGTTTAACCCCGCCCTTGATCGGACGGGGTTTTTAGTAAAGTATGGTGAGTGGAGCAGTATTGCCAGAGGGAATTACTGTTTCATTTCTATCGATAATGACGGTGACTACTCCATTTCCCATAACCCGAAACTCATTTTTCTCCATCTCAAAAATGAGAGCGGTCTGCTCATCAATACCAACTATAGTTGTTGGCGAAGGAAGGAGAGAAAGGAGGATCCAGAATCGTTTGATTCCCATAAAACTGCGTGATGTATCGGCATCGGCACCTCCTTCGGTATTGTTCCAGTGCGGGATGATGGTAAGGTTTAAACCCCATTGATCAAAGAAATTGAGGCCTCTATTCCAAAATGGATCTTCGCCGACTTTATAAATTTCATATACGGGTAATGCGTAATGACTCAGTGCGATTGCAGCAGCTGACGCAAAAGAAACGGGTATTTTATGAGACTGCTCACCAAGATATTGATAAGATAAAGAGTCTTTCAAATGTTTTATAGCATAGGTGGGGCTACCAGCGCCAGTGTGTATGTAGTCGGTGTTGAGCAGTTGATTTGCTATATCAGGATTATTGGTGCTTTTTTCTCCATCATTCCTTAATGCTTCAACAAGAGTGATATCCGGTCGATAATTTTGCAGGCCGACTTTCATCATATCAGAAAGCTTCCGGTACCATTGATGGGGATTTGCTTCATACCCAGTTGGCGTTTCAAGAAGCGCAATTCTTACGGGAGGTTCGATATCTTTAATCATATACTCATGAATCTTTCTTCCTGTCGGTGACATTTCTCCGGAGCCAAAAAGAGCTATTTTTGGTGGGTGGTGTGATGGCACATCTTCCTTAGTAGTTGTAGCACTGATAAGTTTTGACCCTGATGATTCATCAATTACATCATAACCTCTCAGCCTCAGTAAAATGCGAATTTCATCGGCTTCTTTAAATTTTTTCTCTTGTCTCAACCGTTCTCTCTTTTCAAAAAGTTCTTGTATATCAGAAGGGAGTTGGCTCATATCACATTGTATTATAACAGAGGAAGAATCGTTGCATTCTTGGGGATATAAAACAAATAGCGCTCAAGAGCGCTATTTGTTTCATCAAGGGCATTTTTGTACTTAATGTGATGGATGGAAATTATTGGTATGAATGCAGTAGTTCGCACCAGGTTCAAGGTAATCGCCCCACTCAGGATATGGATCTACGAAAAGTATCCAACCATTTGGACACGTTGTCGCGCTTCCTACATTCTTCCAGTTGCTATGCTCTCCATGGAGGTTTTCCGATGCGGAAGTACCGTAAAACCATTGTTGAAAGTTACCGCTTTGTCCTGCGCGCATCACGACATCTGCGCCTTCATGAAACTCCGCTTCTCCGGGAATTCCATGCGGTCCGGTCGGGTAATTAGCGACAATATTTGGATTACCCGATGCGTTAAATGGAGCTGCGGATACGCTTCCAACACTAACCGCAAGCGTGAATAAAGGAATTAAAAAATATGATAAATACTTCATTTGGTCTCACCTCCTTCCCCGAATAAATCATGATAACGATACTATATGCGATGAAAATAAAATTGCTGTAAGAAATTCGTAAGAAACCACCGAAGTATTTATATTTAGTGTTTTTTATATCAGGAGAACACTAAATGACTTGACAAACAAAGGAGCTACTGTCATACTTATTACTCAATTCTTACGAAGTCCATACAGGTTCTTTACGTCTTCGGGATGCGTATCTAACCTCCAATCAGATTACAAATTTTCCATACGAGTATGAAAATACTTATCTCTATTGTATTGCTCTGTCTGTTCATTCTATCTCATTTTGCTCATATTGCTGGTGCGGAAAGTGCGACACAACTCTTACCTGAATCATGGAGTCTGGCAGGAGAAAATGGTGCTTCAGAAAAGTATGTTTCTTTACCCCCCAATATTTTACATGGAGAAAAAAAATTGAGAATATCATACAATCTTCATGGCTTATGTATCCTTGGGGATGATGCTTCAGCCATTGTTTTTGATCAGCCAATTGAAAGGGAATGGCGTTTTGTGTCGCTGAGTAATTATGGGAAAAACTGCTTTGATGGCGAACAAACCGTTGAAATATCACTTGCGGATTTTCCCGGTCTTGATACAAATCAGCAGGTGGGGAAGTTCCATGTCCGGTTTTGGCATAATAATAAGTTCATTATTGATATAAAAAGCGCTGAACTTATTAATTCTTCCCAAAAAACCGCAGAGTCGCCTTCTCCGAATCCAACAGTAACTCCAGTATCTACTCCGCTTCCTCCATCATTATCGCTTGATCCAACAGACTCCTCCGTACAACAAAAAAACACCGTAGAGCAGACAGTGTCAAACGGTTGGATTATAAAAAGTGTTTCCTCTATGAAAGAAACAAAAGATAGAATATGTGGTCCTCGAGATCAAACCTTTATCAATAACTGGTTAGACCGCGCAAAGGAATTAGGGGTAAACTATGTTGCCGTTGAGACACCGTATGATAACCCATCCTGTGGAAGCGCCGTAGACTACACGAGAAAATGGGTAGATGCGATTCGAACTCAAGGGTTAAAAGTATGGCATCGCCACATGCCACTTGCGTTTGAAGGTATCTATGGCGTACCAAAAAGTAATACAAATAATTACCTTGCTCTTATTGGAGAGTATGTTGCCAGTAACCCTGATTTGTTTGCGGAGGGTGATATTTTTACTCCTGCCCCTGAACCGCAGAACGGTGGAATAGCAGGGATCACTTACTGCGTAGAGGGAGTCTGTCAGTTTGCAGATGCCGCCTCCTTTAATGCATGGTTACGCGACGCGATTACACAAGCTGAACAGTCATTTCAAGCAATCGGATTGGGAGGAAAAATGAAAATTGGTTATTATGGCTTTGATGGATTTGTAGCCTGGGGACATCGAAATTCTGACTGGAGCGGAATTCTTGAAGATGAAACGATTAAAAAAATGGGAAATATTACTATTGATCACTATCCGGAGTTAGTGGGGACATCAATGGCACAAGACCTGGATGAGCTCCAAACTCGTTATCCTGGAGTGCCAATTATTATTGGCGAGTGGGGTACCGTGACCAGTGGTGATTATGAAGCCCAAGTTCAAGAAAGTATGCAGACTGCAAAACGATCTGGTGTGATCGGTTTCAACTACTGGCACATGGGAATGAGTGGAAATGAGGCATTAATCAACGAAGATTTTTCCAAACGGGTTCAGTACGATGAGGTGCAGGAGATGTTTCGATAAGAGTTCACCGCTCACAGAAAAAAAATGAAACACTTAACATGAAACCTGAAACATAATATACATTGTTCTTTTGCTCTCTTGCTCTTTTGTTTCATGATACATGCTTCATGTTTCATGATCCCCTGTGTATCATCTATCCGCGCAGTTCTTGAAATTTTTGTACAATGGTCTAACTATTACGCGTGAATCCTTGTCCGATCAGCCACCAGAATGCGATAAGAGAAGCAATACTTGCAGGATTAAACGAGAGTGTGGTGAGTAATCCAAGAAGTAATACTATGTTCCGACTATTTTCCTTCCTTATAAAGCTATATAGAGTGTTTCCTACTAGGAGAAAAAGTGAGAGAAGGCCAACTGCTCCTCCTTGGATCCACCAGTCTAAAAATATGTTGTGACTGCTGTCGACATATTGGTACTGTACATCGTTGTTTAATTGCTTTGATACCGCAGGTAATACTTTTTCTATATTTCCGAAACCATGCCCAATATAGGGTTGTTGGAACCCAGCAACCAAAGATGTTTGCCAGATTTCTGCCCGATCCGCATACCAACCGTCTCCTTCAAGAAATGGAAGAGAATAGCTTGTGATAAGGAGAAAAATACAAAGAACAAGAGTTTTAGCGAGAGAACTATATTTGAGGTATAGTAGGAGAATAAAAATAAGTTGTATTACGAATGCGATAATTCCTGAACGTGATCCCGACAGGAGAATAATTATTGTAGTGAGAATACAAAGAAGAAGTTGCCAAATAATGGGTTTTTTAAGCATACTTTTAAATAGATAATAAAGAAAAGGCCAGATGAAAACCACGGATGCGGCAAGAGCATTGGGATCGCCCAAAGTTCCCACAGCGCGTCCACTCAGATTTTTTCCCAGCAAGAGGGTTCCAAAAAAAAGCGCAATAAATGATAAAAGAGGTATAAAAAGAGGGATATGTTTTAAAGAGAGTTGAGAAGAGGCCAATGAGAGAGAAAGTAATATCCACAACAAGATTGTTCCCTGTAATCGAAAGGGATTACCAAAAAAAATTAATGATTCGGAATTCAAAAACATATGAAAAATACTTAAAATCATAATAATCAAAGTAAGAACAACTTGATTTTTCGGAAGGTATTTCAGAGAAAAAGTTCGGGAATTGATAGTGAAGAGTATAAGGAGACCGATCCCAATTTCAGTAAGAATGACTTTTGGTATTTCAAACGCCGATGGAAATTGAGGAATAACGATCAGAGGAATGAAAAATAAAAGAAAGTAAAAAATTTCAGATACCATTCTTCTGTTTATTCTAAAATGTTTACTCAAAGAAGACAATATTATCAAGTTATATAAGAAGGTTTTGTTTTATAAGCTAAAAAGATATCTGGTTGATTAGGTTTAATTATGGATACTGAATTGTCCTGATTTTGTTTTTAACGTATAGCTATCATTTGAAAATAATCTGAATTCGTAATTTTGTCCTGCGGGAAGGTTTGCGGGAATTATGAATGTGCAACTGTTGGTCACCGAACCCACTGCGGGAGCGGTCTTGGAGTTACACTGTCCCGGTTGGATATAATACCATTCTTTCCAGGGTTTGATACCATTAGTAGGTGCATTTGGGTCTCCGTTTACATATAACCCTACCCAGTCTTTTGCCAGAAAGTCAACGTTATTGTACCAATAAACAGTTATTGACTGTCCGGATTGGATAGAGGAAGTACTGAGTCCTAGAGAAGTACCTTTTTGACCAAATGATGTGGTTGGATAAGGATTGATAACGGTAAATGAAGCGCTGGTAGCTTTC
>CAZHGF010000053.1:6598-7194 GCA_964531945.1 uncultured Gammaproteobacteria bacterium
AAATTCATAGTTTGATCCAGGTGGCACTGAGTATGGAATGACAAATTCACAACTCCCTGAGGTTGAACCCGTGGCAGGAATGTTTCTACTACACGTTCCCAAGGTAAGATACTGCCACTCTTTCCAGTATCGAGTGTCCACTGAATTATCCGGATCACCTTGTACGTATAGACCAATCCAATCTCTTGGACTCGGATTTGAAGGATTATTCCATGAAACAGTGACTGATTGGCCTACCTGTACTATGCTCGAACCTACGGCGAGAGCAGTTTGTAGTGTACCAGGGTAGGATATCGGATAACTAATAGGTGTGGAGATCGGTTGAGATATTGGAGCGGATATAGGTTAATCCTCGGCATAGGTAGCTTTGACGAGGGTTATCTGATGAAATATTACAAGGCTAAATGTTATAAGTATGATGGCCGTTACGCCTATTTTCAGCTTCATAAAGAGGTATTATAGCATGATAACAACCCTCTGTCAAATATTATAAGATATGTGCTAAAAACGTTAGAGTTCAGGGAGTGAAGAGAGATGTTTGACACGGACATAACTACTCCCTGATCAATCATACAACATTCTTAAACTGTTGCACC
>CAZHGF010000054.1:0-7184 GCA_964531945.1 uncultured Gammaproteobacteria bacterium
ATATCCCCTGGCTGGGGCGGTTCACGTACCTGTACGAGCGGGTCAGCCCAGTTTCCTGTCTGCTTTACTCCCCTTACTTCAAACAGATACTGAAATCCAGTGGCGGTATTTGGCTGTCCCTCGAAGGAGACATTAAACTTCTTACCGGCCAGCCGCAGGTGAATTTCATCCACCACTTTTTGCTTGTGGTAGAGAGCCGCGGGATTAATTTGAAATATGCGGACGTAAAGCTTCTGTGCATTGATGAGTACAAGCATGATTGCGACCGAACTGAGCAGCAAAAAGCGCTTTGCGGGAAGCAGAAAGTCACATATACCGATAATGATAAATGGATAAAGGTATATGAAATAATACTCTGATGGCCGCTTTCCCCAGAGCATGTAAAAGAGGGGGAACGTAAGCC
This sequence comes from uncultured Gammaproteobacteria bacterium, assembly GCA_964531945.1. Classification (GTDB taxonomy): domain Bacteria; phylum Patescibacteriota; class Microgenomatia; order UBA1406; family GWC2-37-13; genus CAZHGF01. The sequence goes on from CAZHGF010000054.1 coordinate 404, forward strand.
AGAGGAGCGCGGCAGCTTTATAAAAGACATGGTAATACTGAAGCTTTGATTGGAATAAATGCACAAAAACGGCAAAAATAGCTCCATAAAAGACAAGTACCGGGATAAACAGGTCGGCGTATATATATGGTTCAACAAAGTTCCCGAACACCGGATACCATGCATCCAGTTGTTTTGCGGCTCCGTTTGACGACCCGAAAAAAAACTGGAAAAACAGGCGGGTATTGAGAAACTGATTCCGGAGGTCGAAAATAATAAGAGGCGTCAGCGTCAACCCAAAACTTGCTCCTGCAATCAGAACCTGTTTTAGAGCAAATCTTTGGTTGCGGCGGATGAGTAATAAAAAATACACGGAAAACACTATTATAAAGACAAACTGAAAGTGCATATTGGTAAAAAAGCCAAGCGCGAGTCCAAGGAATAGCCAGTTGGCGATCTGCATTGGGTCAGTGTGAATTCGTTTGAGTAAGTACCACACGGTCAATACGCCAATCGGGATGAGAAGCGGCCACCAGGTAACCATATCATAAAACTGAAGCATAAAGTTTACTGTCCAGAAAAAGAGGAACCACAACGCGTGGGCGACGCTAAAGAGCTTTCTGATAATAAAAAAGCTCGCAAAGTAAAAGAAAATATTAAAGGTGATAAGGAATGGTAATAATACGTACGGGTTTAAGTTTGCGACGAAATACCACGGCAGAAGAATATAAGTAAAGTAGGGCGCGAGGAAAAATCCAAGATCGTTATTTGTCCGTGGCCCCAGGAGGGTAAAATCGCCGTGTTTGATGATTTTCAGAATCTGGGTAGAGAATTGTTCCTGATCCCAGTCAAAGATGAGCAGAAGATGGGAATTAAAGAATCTCGTGAATGCAAATAGTGCGAAAATTGTTATCGCAGCAATCGTTTGCTTCGGTGTAAGTCCAATTCTCTTTAGAAATCCAGCCATAGAGAATAGTATAACGGATTTCGTTCAATTGTTTAGTACCTCTTCATAATCACTGTTTTTATAAAGACTGTCAGGACGATCTCCTCCACTCCCGGGGTGGAGAAGGGTGAAGAAAGCCCTGAACGCGCGGCGTTGAGCGCTGAGCGAGTTAATTATTACTTTCTCTCGTATAAATCCTTCCGCTGGGAGCGAATGTTGAAGGCTCTTCAGATCGAGGCTTTTCTTCGTGACCGACGGGAATCGTGGCGATTGTCTGTGGAGGTTCCTCAGGAATGTTTCTTCCATCTAAATCCTCACGAAAATCCTTTCTTGTTCTCTTACTCTTTTGCCCTGTTGATTGGTTTCTGTCAATAGGACAATCTTTCCTGTGCTGGCCATTGAGTCCCTGACATTTGGTACAGTAGCTGAATTCTTGGTCTTTTTTGCCATCAATGACATAAATCATCCGATACTGTCCCTTTCCAAGGTCTTCAATAATAGTTTGCTCGCTTGGGGGCTCACGCTGAGGCTCATTTTTCTGTGAAAATATTCGTGCGAATGGTTTGTCTTTAAGCTCTCCCTCTTCAAGTCGATACTCATAGTACGCGCGGTCCATAACCTGGTTTAAAAGACCGTCACTAAACTCATCAGGAAGCACCGCCATAATCTGTGATATTTTCCGGCGTACTTCGATTGGGACTTTACCGATAATCATATCTGCCTGTTGAATAGCGGAGTAGACTGGTTGTCCTCCGTAGTAGAGAGAAATAAGACCGTTCTGATACCTATCCATGCCGTCACCGGATGCTCTTCCATAGGGCGTGGGACATGAACCCGCTGCTGCAATAACCTGGAATTTAGTAAGTTCTAACAGTCCATCAAACGTTGCGCGCGCCAGGGAATTTCCTTCCTGTCTCAGGGAGATATTCCCTCTTATATTCATTGCCTTTGCTACATACCAGTGCTGCCATTCGTGGGCCGCGGTTTCAGCACGGAGGATATTTAAATTCCGCAATCTCTCCCGCTCAAATGGGACAGAGAATAAAATAGGAGCCCTCAGAGGTCCCTCAGGAACAAGTGATTTTACTGGTGGGCGCGGGCGCTCAAGTATAGCCGTGGGTCTGATAAACTGTGCTGGTAGGGGAACTCGCTCGCTCATACCCGTATTATACCATAAGATTTGACATAAATAGGCCTATAGTAGGTAAAATGCACTGTGAATGCGGGCTTCCTGAAGGTATAATGAGCCTATGAAGAATATCGGCAAAATCATCGTTATTTCACGGCCGCTCTACCATATCGTGGGCATACTCGCGTTTCTCATTGTTATTACCTCACTTCTTGCTCTGGTGACGCCCATACTATCGAAGTTGATCGTCGATGAGATTGTTGCAAAAGTCCAGGGACAGGGAGGGAGCGTCCAGAGGTTATTCTTCCTTATCGCGATCGCTTTTAGTATAGAGTTTTTTAATGAAGCTCTTCGTTCTCTATCAAACCGTCTGGGTGACCATCTGTCCGGACGGATGAGAAAGTATCTCACTGAAAAGTTTTATCAGAAGGTTCTGTCACTTCCCCAAAGTTACTTTGACTCTGAGATATCAGGGAAGATCGTCAACCAGCTCAACCGGGGTATCATGATGATTTATACCTTCATGAATACCGCCTCCAACTTCATCCTTCCTACCTTTTTACAGAGTATTTTTACTATTACCGTCATGTCTTTCTTCAATGGATGGGTGGCCTTATTTACCCTTTCTCTTTTCCCGGTCTACTTAGTCTTAAGTTTTTATTCAGCAAAGCGATGGGGTCTGGAGGAGGAAAAGAAAAATAAAATTGAAGATTACTCACGGGGACGCATACACGAAGTGATCAATAACATTAAGCTGGTAAAGGGGTTCAACAACGAGCGAAGCGAGTTTGCCACTATTTCAAAAAATTTGGGTGAGATAAACCAGATTTACGCCCGTCAGAGTAGAATCTATCATATCTTTGATTTCTTACGAAATTTCAGCCTCCAGCTTATTTTTGCGCTTGTCAGCGTTACCATCTTTTATAACACGTTTATGGGCAGCCTTACGATTGGTGAAATGGTGCTGCTTCTGCAACTCTTTAACCAGGCTCGTATTCCCCTTTTTGCGATGTCCTATATCCTTCAGCAAATCCAGTCAGCAGAAAGCGGATCAAAGGAATTTTTTGAAGTGTTAGCGCTCAAATCAGTAGAGCCGTTTGACAGCGAAAGAAAGAATGAACGGATAAAAAACCCAAAGCTAGAATTTCAGAAGGTCTCTTTTAAGTATGAAAAATCTGATGTCGTATTAAACGACGTTTCATTTACTTTGATGCCTGGTGAAAAAATAGCTCTTGTTGGTCATAGTGGTGTGGGAAAATCCACCATTGCAAATTTAATTCTCAAGCTTTATTCCCCGACCTCAGGAGAAATACTACTGAATGGAAAATCGTATGACGCGCTTGATCATACCTCTATCAGAAATAACATAGCGCTGGTATTTCAGGAAAATGAACTTTTCTCCTCTACGGTGCGGGAAAATGTAGCCTATGGTGATTCCCAAGCACCGGAGAAAGATATCGTTCACGCGCTCGTACTGGCAAACGCATGGGGGTTTGTCAAAAATTTACCCCAGGGGCTCGATAGTGAAGTCGGCGAGCGGGGAGTCAGATTATCAGGCGGTCAGAAGCAGCGCATACAGATTGCCCGCGCGATATTGAAAAACGCGCCAATTCTCATACCTGATGAAGCCACATAAAGCCTTGATTCAAAGTCAGAGCGGGAGGCACAACAAGCATTGGAGAACCTTATGAAAAATCAATTAGTGATCATTATCGCCCACCGCTTCTCTACTATTCAGAATGTCGATAAAATCATCGTGGTGGATGAAGGGCGGATCGTCGACTGTGGGACGCCGAAAGAGCTTTCAACGAAAAAAGGTATTTACTCAGATCTCCTCCATTACCAGATTGAAGGGAATAAGAAGCTTTTGGAACAGTTTGAGCTTTACTAATAGATATCAGATCGCAGATGTCAGGGATCAGTCATCAGTGATCAGGCATCTGACATCAGGCATCGGACATCCTAAGCTTATCATGCTATAATAGTCTTCTATGGTACGAAAATCACGAACAGAGTATTTTCAACTCTCACCCGACGATAAACAGGTGATAAAAAAACTTGAGATCCTGACCCAGGCAGTTGAACGGGTGTACCCTTCAACGAAATGGCTTCTCTGGAGAAGTTTTTTGCACGGTTTATTCGCGGCACTTGGCGGCACGATCGGATTCGCTCTTGTGGTTGCCCTTATTCTTCTTATTGCGCAGCTTCGGCTCATTCCGTCGCTGAATGCTTTCATTAATCAGACAAAGATTGAAAGAGTACTTCCTGAGCAGAGATAGAGTTATAAAGCATGTAACATGAAACATGAAGCATGAAACAAAAGAGCAAGAGAGCAATAAAACATGAAACACGCAACATGAAGCAACAGAACAAGAGAGCAAGAGAACAAAAGAACAATGTGTACCATGTTTCATGTTACATGCTTCATGTTTCATGATCGGACGCTTGATCAGGAGCTGATCATGGTGTAAGATGAAAGAGTGTCCTATGGAAACTCCCCAGCCCAGTGACTTCCTTCGTAATAGCGCTCGTAATGTATTTAGTCCGCATCTTGTTATTATGGGTAATTCGCGTATTTTGGTGGTACCTACCTTTGATCCTTCGTGGGGCGATCGTGTCTATGCGATTCCACCCGAACAGCGCGGTCAACTTCTCTACACCGAGACCGCTATTGGTCGATCAGAACAGGGAGCAAATGGTATAGTTTTGCGTAATGATTCAAAAGTTTCACGTATGCATGGTTCAATAGCTCCCATTACCAATGGTGGTATTCGGGTAGTCGATTACTCTCGCAATGGGACAAGAGTTGTAGAAGTACCTGAAGTGCCGGTTGGGGGAACGCAGATACGGGCAGGATCTTCAGAGTATTACATTGTCAAAGCTCAACCAGTTATTATCCGATGCGGAAGCGCAAAGATTAGGATAGCGAAAGATAGAGATGGAAAACTTAGCATTACTATTCCCAGTAAGCCTTGGGATGTTCATACCGTTCTCGGTTTAGATCAAACACATACCTTCGGAAGTCACCCTGAAAATGATTTTATACTTGATGATCGACAAGTAGCCCGTACTCATGGGCGTTTACGGTGTATTGGAGGAAGCGTAATACAAGTTACCGATGGGAGTGTTCAGGAAGGTCAAGGCGAGGGCCGAGTTATTGAAGGAACATTTCTTGAGCGTGAACGGCCTCCCGCACGACCATCATGAGAGAAGAAGGTAAGGCTATGTAACTTTATCTCTGCTTAACGCCTTATTATGTTGTTGTCTTAAAGCATTATGACGCTTCGCTCATGAGCGCTTGACAAAGAGATATAGCATTAGTACAATTGAAATTGATCCTCCCAATGAGGAAGCAAATTGAAAACTTTTTCTTTACGTTAGCAGCCCTTAGGGTAAGCCTCATGATAACATAAGGCTATAAGATGTTGTGAGTGATTGTCCGTGGACAATCAACCGCATCTCCCCTTACACTCTGTAAGGGAAAAAGTTTCACTTTCCCTCACCAGGAGGATCTTCTCTTTATTCCTAACTATAAAATTAATTCATCAGTTTCCACACGAATTATTAAACCAAGAGTAACGGTCACCTTTAGATTGGAGAGTTTCTATTTTTATTCTATTCTTCCAAGTTAATTAGCATGTAGCACTTAGCATCTAGTATTTCGGGTGTAATCTCTAAATGCTAACTACTAAATGCGAAATGCTCATTCTTATCAATTATTAATTAATTCTCAAATAATCTACTATGGCATCAAAAAATACTCCTGATGAGGAAAAATCTCTTGATGTTGATTCTCTCTTAGGGTCTTATGATGAAAAACCCATTGTTCCTGCGGATGATATAGCTGTATCAGAAGGTTTTCCTCAAGCGGGTGAAGTGGAAGGTCGCTTAAAAGAAGATCTTAAAATGAGTTACCAGGCGAAGGGAATTCTTGATATTACATTTGGAGGTTATGGCTTTTTACGCCAGGATTATGCAATCAACCCCGATCGTGATATTTATGTCTCAACATCACAAATCAGAAGATTCTGGTTAAGAAAGGGAGACGAGGTTGAGGGTCTTGTGCGGCCGCCGAAAGAAGGGGAACGCTTTCATAGCTTGCTTCTGATTAAAAAAATTAATGGTCTGGAAATGACTGAAGAAGAGAGTAGGCAGCGAAAGAACTTCGATCAACTGACCTCTCTTCACCCGAATCGCCAGATTAAGCTTGAGACAGAAAAAGATGTTTTATCAACCCGCATCACCGACCTTATCTCACCTATCGGTTTTGGACAGCGGGCGCTCGTCGTTTCTCAACCAAAAGCGGGCAAAACGACATTTTTGAAGGATATCGCCACGGGTATCGCCAAAAATTATCCTGATGCAAAAGTGATGGCGATTCTCATCGGTGAGCGGCCTGAGGAGGTCACGGAGATTAAGCGATTTATCAAGGGTGAGGTTGGTGCTTCACACTTTGACGAGTCGCCCCGCCAGCAGGTGAAGGTTGCGAATCTTGCGCTTGAACGGGCAAGACGGTTGGTGGAGAGTGGCCACGACGTTATTATTCTTTTAGACTCAATCACAAGACTTGCACGGGCGTTTAACTTATCTGTTTCAGGATCGGGTCGTACCTTATCAGGTGGATTTGATCCTTCAGCACTGTTTCCCGCTAAGAAATTCTTAGGAGCGGCGCGAAACTGCGAAGAAGGAGGAAGTCTGACTATCATTGGAACTGCTTTGGTAGGCAC
>CAZHGF010000055.1:0-958 GCA_964531945.1 uncultured Gammaproteobacteria bacterium
ATGGTCCGCGGAGTTTCATTTTTCAGGATGGCTCGTCTCTTTTTGAAAAGATTTTCACGAAAACCTCCTTCGCGTATGAATTGTTGTTCCAACCAACGAAGTTTATTATCTATCAAACGGTTCGTTTGATGAATGAGGCAAATTATGGTGTTTGCCGCCAATTCAGGAGAGCGTTCGATATAAATTTTATAATCCTTATAATCTTTATAACTTTTATAAACCAACTTCCTCACTTCTTTTGCCTCAAGCGAATCTGGTCGCCAGACTGTTCGTGAGTTCTGACGGAGATAATCATAGTAGTCGTTTAAAAGCTCTTCTAATGATCCTCGTGAGACTCCGAGCAGTTTTATTCTTCCGGTGAGACTTTTCTGAAGGTATCCTTCCGCAATATTTTGTTTACCTGAACGTGCCGCTTGAACCATTTGATCATAAGTGCGCGACCTGCTATTAATAAATTTACGACAGAATGCGACAGTGAAGTCATAAATAATTTCAGTTTGCTGAAAAAAAGGAAGACTTTTATATCCCTTATAATGTTTATAAGAATTATAACTTCTATATCTATTTTCCATATTTTTCAAAACCTCACTGACGCAAATGGAACTTTTGACAAAACATGAACGACCGTAATGATATATTGAAGGATTCCATAGCAGATAATTGCTGATGGGATTCCAAGAAGGATGTGGATCTTTCCTAAAAAGACTGAAATAAAGCCAAAAAACATAAGAGGAGCAATAGTAAAAGCAACTAATAAATTCGCAAGAGGAGAGATAAAGGATATTTCCCTAAATGCAAAAAAAATAATAGGAGCGGTGAAAATCTGCGCGGCGAATGATGTCCGAAGATCCTGATAAGCAAAATTACCCACTTTTCTCATGTATGAAGGAGAAGTACCGGCTACGTTTGAGGTTATTCCAAAGATAATAAGACCCAAAGTAGCCATAAACGATAAATA
>CAZHGF010000055.1:968-2010 GCA_964531945.1 uncultured Gammaproteobacteria bacterium
GAATGAAAGAGAGGTCAGCCATCGTGGCCAAATGAGAGCTATAATGAACGCTGAGATAACGAGAGAATAAAGAGCGGTAGATCTTCTTCCTACAAAAATAGCTACGAACGTTATGATACCCATAATGCCTGCTCTGACAATTGGGGCTTGAGGACGTACAAACAGTATAAACAAAATTATGGTTAGTATAGTTATCATTAAAGATATAGATTTGCCAAATTGAGAGGTGGAAAGTGAGATGAATACGGCTAACAGAGTAATGTTGATACCTGAAAGAACAACGATATGAAGGAGTCCTACTATCCGTAATTCCGAATAGAATGAAGTTGACTTCGGGACCGGAATACCAAATAGAATACCATTTATGAGTGAAGCATGAGGTTCGGGAAAGTAGCTATTCGTAATGGAAGTAAATATTTCAGGAGTAGGCATAGCTTTTGTCTTTCAATCAACAGAGATAAGCTCTTTTAGGTTTGTAAAAACTCCTGATTTCAGGACATTTTTCGCTACTAAATCCTCAACTGATCCATACGGACGATTGCTTATAATCCTGTCTGCCATTATTTTTCCTATTCCCGGAAGGGTATCAAGCTCTGCTTCCGAAGCAGTATTAAGGTTAACGCGATAGGTTTGAGATTGTTCTGGTTGGATTGTTATGTTGGTTATAGGGGGCGTTTCTGATATCACTCCTTCCAGCACTTCTTCCCGTGAAGGTACGTATATTTTCTGTTGGTCTTCAAGAAGCTGAGAAAGGTTGAAATTACGGCTAAAAAACAGACGATCTGCGTTTACACTCAAACCTCCGGCTTTCTTGAGAGCTTCTCCTAAGCGCATATTAAATGTTATTTCATACACGTCAGGTTTATTTACCGCGCCTGAGATCTCCACATAGCGGGTTATAGCTTTCGGAGCATCGATAGAAACAGATTCTTCTCCCATGGTCTTCTGTTCATCTAGGGTAAGGTAAAAAAGATATCCTGATATCAGGATACTCATGAATGCAAGTATTAAAAGGATTACTTCTGCTTTATATTTTGCCACT
>CAZHGF010000055.1:2020-7156 GCA_964531945.1 uncultured Gammaproteobacteria bacterium
CTGTCGACCATAATTGTTCGAGCTTTTCCATAGAGATAGTTTCATCGAAGGGGAGGTCTTTCTTCTATCGAATATATGCTACAAACGGAGGGAAAATTGATAGCAACCGCCTCATTGACAGAAGAACTTCATTCACTCAAAAGGTTCCCATAGTAATTTCTTACAAATATAGTTTTAAGAAGATCGAAGGAATGTCCTTATATAATGGTGGCAACCCCAAGCGGAAGACAATGCAAGGCTTTATTAAGCCTTATTTATTATATTCGCTCTTCTGGCAGCCATAATAACCAGAATAAATTAACATTTCTCTAAAGCCTTGAAAGGAGATCGAGTTATTCGGTACGTCTACAAAGAATATATTAAGCTTATCCGGTAGAGCGAGGACTGCCCTTATTAGAAAATCTTATAGTAAGATATACTATTCCCTTAACGATAACGGATATTTCACGGACTTATTGCAAATCATCATTCAGCTAATCGGCATCTTTTTTAACGTGCTTGAGGATAATGAAGCTCAACAGAAGAGTAAGAAGAAATCCTACGGTGTATTTAAAAGGAAACGCAATAAAAGAAGTGGACGCAAATAAAGTAGGTGTACCTTCGCCAAAATTAAGGGTAGTTGATAGTTTGTAGTTTCCTAAGAAAAAACCTGAAAGAATCAGAGAGAAAGGTGATTCACAAAGACTTCTTTTCCCTGTTTTACAGTTTATTTCAGCAGATGGTGTAGCGCTGAGCAGACGTCGGGAGTGACTTAAAATATTCTGTGGAAGAACTGAGTAGTGTGATTGCTCACCAAAATTGCCCCGTAAAGTAATAGTTCCTTCGGGCTTAATAGAGTTGTTTCCCATATTTTCTACCTGGAGTGTTACGGGAATCTTATCAAAACTGTCAAAGATTCTCAGTTTTTTATTGAATATAGGGAGTGAATAGGTCGATAGGACATCGAAAAGAGAAACTTTACTCTTAATATCTAAATCTCCTGAGCTGGTAACAGTAATAAGTATATTTGACCCGATCGTTACTTTTGCTCTTGAATTAGTTGTTCCATCGATCATCGGTGGTGGATCACTTTCGTTAAGAAGAGTATAATAATAATCTCCCTCCGGTGCTCCTTCTGGTACACGAATGCGAAGGAGTAATTGTTGAGAGCTTTGATTTCTTAAAAAAAAAGGCTGTTCCAGTTGAATGTTATTGTTTTCCAGTGAAAATTGAATTGGTCCCTCAAACTCATCTTTCACCTTAATATTGCCGGTTATCCCTTTTGGTTCAAAGGGAAGGATTCGCGGACGTATAACCGTTGGATCGCCTGAGTTTTCGAGGGTGTAGGCAACGAGGATAGATTTTCCCGGTTTAATGACGACTTCAAGAAGAGGTGGGGAAATGGAAAGAGAGATTTGCTGAGCTGAAACAGATGAAACATGAAACATGAAGCATGAAACAATGAGAACAAAACCTATCAGTATTGGTATTTTTCTCGTTGTAAAGACAGATGAATGTTTCATGATACATGTTTCATGTTTCATGATCAGAAGCTTGGCGTCGCCACGTAATTAATAACGGTGTTGTATGATCCAGCAGCTTGGGTCGAAGAAACGTTGACTTTGAATGTCATAACCGACGACTCGCCAACACCAACATTTGAGTTGGACATCACGACTGCTGGAGCTTCGTTTGCGTTACGATCTGCAAACGGACGGAAATAATTACTGTTCGTAAAGTCGGCAGGAACGAGGCTATCGCCATTCGAATTCACACCTGACATATTGTAGCCAAATCCATAGGCAGATGTAGAGTTCCATAAAGCCGCACTTGTCTCACTGCAGGTATCACCGCCACCATTGCACGTAGTATCAGAAATAGAAGTACTAAATGATGTTACCATTGGGCCAAGTTCAGTTGCTGTTACCTGATACTGTCCAGCTCCTCCGAATGAAACAGTCAGTGTTGCCGAGTCGGTATAAAAGGTACTCGGCACAATTAATCCAAAGTTTATATTCGTTTTCGAAACTGAAAATCGAAAGGGAATAATAGATTGCCAATATTGGAATCCCGCTCTTACTATATATCCTGCTGAACTAAATTTCTGAGCGGCTGTTTGGCCCAGAGTAGTCTTCAGGGTATAACTATCTGATGTCTGATCTTTGCCGCCAATATTGACATTTCCCCAATCCAGACGGAATGAGTTTGACTCCATACGATTGGCGATAGAATAAACTCGTTGAGGGAGACTAATAACAATTATAAATGTTATAACAGTTATAACGGTTATATTAAATTGTCTTTTCATACCCTTGAATAATTAAGAATTGAGAATTCAGAATTGAGAATGAATTCAGAATCAAGAATTATAAATTCTTCATTTAATTCTTAATTCTAAATTTTAGATTCTAAATTCTTTTCTCATACTCATCAATAAGTGTTTCCATCCGTTTTGCCTGCTTTTTTATAGTATCTAAATCATGATCACCGAGAAAATTTTGGGCGGCGTTACTAATTGCTTGAACGTGATTTTTTAGTACAAGGGAAAGAAAGAGAAAATGATCTTTCTTTGTATCAGTAACAGAGTTCGCAAGATCCGTAATGGTTTGTTTCGACTTTTGAACTTTAAGATATTCCTTACCGATAAGAAGCGCGAATGGTGTAATCAGTACCAGAGAAAAAAGTGGAGTAAGTTGCTGAAACGAAGCATCGTCACTCAAAGAAAAAAAGAAAAATATAATAAGAGCAAGAGCTGTCGTCAATGATACTATCGGTTCCAACAGCAGACTGAGAGCAAAAAGAAGAAAGTAAAGTAAAAAAAACAACGGTGAATTAGTGCCGCCAGTAGAAAGAACGAGAGAAGAAACAATAAATGTATATATTATAGATTCTACTACCCGATAGTACTGTATCGGAAGTTTCCTCTTGCTCAGGAAAAAGATGATAAAGAGGAGGGCACTGATAAATAACTCATACTGGGCCAGGTATGACTTGCTGACGACAAAAGAAGCACCAAGCGTAAGCGTGATAAGAGATGAATGGATAAGTTGGGTATACATAGTATGAGTATTTATATGTCACTTGTTAGTGGTTTAGTTTGTTAGTTCGTCAAAGAATGTAATTTTATGACTAACTAACCATGAATTAACTAACGAACTAACGCATTATGCATATATCTGTTATAATAAATTCATGGACAAAAAGCCACCGATTTCATTAGGGCAGAACTTTGCGTCAGAGTTATTTACGGAACTGAAGCGAGTTACGTGGCCGACGCGGAAAGAGACCCTTCGGTTAACAGCGATTGTTATTGTCATCTCCTTGATAATTGGAGTGTATATAGGTATAATAGATATCTTACTCGCAAAAGGACTCGAAATAATAACGAAGACAAAGTCATTCTAGAGTGAGAATTCAAAATTAAGGATTAAATGAAGAATTTATAATTCTTGATTCTGAATTCATTCTTAATTCTGAACTCTAAATTCTCAATTGATATATGGATACACAGGAAAAAGAGCAATCTTCACAGCCGGAAACACCGACCATCACTGTTCCCTCTGACGCCAAATGGTACGTCATTCATGTTCAGACAGGGTATGAAGGTCGCGTAAAGGCAGCGCTTGAGCAAAGAATAAAAAGCCTCGGGGTAGAAGATAAGATATTTGACATCGTTATTCCTACGCGGGAGATTGTTGTGGTGAAGAAAGGGAAGAAGTCAAAAGCAAATGAGAAAGTATTTCCCGGTTACGTTCTTATACGGATGCTTCTTGATGATGATTCGTGGCTCGTCGTTCGAACAACGGAAGGGGTTACTGGTTTTGTCGGCGCTGGTTTAAAGCCGACGGCGATTTCCGAGAAGGAAGTTGAGGCTATCATGAGGTTTGTAGAGCAAGAACAGCCTAAGTTTAAAGCAAAGTTTTCAGTTGGAGAAGCGGTTAAGATCACTGAAGGCCCTTTTGCTGATTTTTTAGGCACCATTGAAGCAATTGATGAGGAAAAGGGAAAAGTGCGGGTACTGGTCTCAATCTTTGATCGGGAGACACCCGTTGAGTTGGATTTTTTACAGGTGGCGAAATTATAAAACTTATAATTTTTATAAGCATTATAAACGTTATATTCGAAGCTCATGGCAAAAGAAGTTAAAACAATGCTGAAATTGAATCTTCCTGCCGGTGAGGCAACTCCTGCTCCTCCGGTTGGACCTGCATTGGGTCAGCATGGAGTGCCAATCATGGATTTTATCAAAGAGTATAATGCACGAACGGCAAAGATGAAAGGTCAAGTTATCCCTGCTGTCATTACGGTTTACAAAGATAGATCCTTTACCTTTATCACCAAGCTGCCACCGGTCGCGGCCATGATAAAGAAAAAACTTGGTTTGCCAAAAGGCTCCGGACGGCCAAATACTGAGGTAGTTGGAAAACTATCAAAAGCGGTTATGGAGGAGATTGCTAAAGAGAAGTTGGCTGATTTAAACACAAACTCTGTTGAAGCAGCAATGAAGGTTGTCGCAGGGACAGCGAGATCAATGGGTGTGGATACGGATAAAATAAGTTAAAATTGTTGGAACTAGTTGCAATTGGTTGAAATTCGTTAAAACTAGTTAAAATTAGTTGAAAATAGCTCATTCCAACGAGCTCTGACCAATTCTAACTAATTATAACTAACTTTGACTAATTTCTACCAATTTTAACTAATTACAACTAAATACATGGGAAAAATACGAACGAGAATAATTGGTGATATGAATGAGGAGCAAAAGCAAAAGGAAAAGCAAAAGAAACGGTCTCAAGAGAAAAAAGCAAAAGTGAAAAAGGAAGAGAGTCAAGCGTTCGGCGTTGCGCGTTCAGCCCCTGAAGAAGCTAAAAGATCTGGCCAGAAGAAAAAGTCTGCGTCCTCTGCGCCTCGGAATCGAGGTAAAAAGTATCAAGCAGCGCGTAAATCAATTGAAAAAGGAAGACGTTATTCCTTAATAGATGCTATTGCTCTATTGAAACAAATGAAGTTTGCATCCTTCGACGAGTCTGTTGAGCTTCATATGAATCTTCATAAAGAAAGTCTCAAAGGAGAAGTAGAACTGCCTCACTCTACCGGTAAGACAGTACGTGTCGCTATTGTAAACGATCAAGTATTGGATAATATCGAAAAGGGACT
>CAZHGF010000056.1:0-7068 GCA_964531945.1 uncultured Gammaproteobacteria bacterium
AACCTATTATTACTTTTTCCCAAGGAGTGCCATATGTATGGAACTCATACATTTTCTTGACATTCGCTATTTAATTCTCTAGAGTGAAGATGAAAGGAGGTGTGTCATATGGACTCATATTTACTCGGAGGATTAGCTTCAGGTTTAGTGCTTACTGTTCTTGGCGTCAGATTTATAAAGAATGTCATCGTCGTTGCTGTTTTAGCTGTCGTATTAAGCCTTGTTCTCACGGTCGTTTTTACCAGCTCATTTGATAGCAATAATCTTCTTGGTGCGGTAGTTGGCACAGTACTTGGAGTAGTCGCATTGAAGAAGGTACCAGCGCTTGCAGGGAAAAAGTAGACGGGTGATAGACTATTAAATATTTGCTGAATTTATTTTCAGCAAATATTTTTTTCTTTATTATTTCTTCTCATTTCAATCCCCATAGTTGTTCTACTTTCTTAACAAATTCTTCCTGTTTCTGACGATCAACAATAACTTTCTTAATAGCTACCGTTCCCTGTTTGCCGAATCCACAGCCAGTGGGATCAGGGTCATTTGTCGGCTCATAATTTAAGGTATACACCGGTTTTCCGAAAACTGACGTATTATAATGACTTGCAGAACATTCGCCCGTATCACTATCTAACCCAAACTGAAAAAGTGGATACTCCCGCCCTTGATATGCAAGCATCTGCATTGACATTTTATTGGGGTCAGATGTTGAACCAGCTGGTGGAAAACCTTTCATTGTTTTCGTTTGTGTTGCCGATGAGGAGTTGGTAGAAGAAGTCGTATCTTCTCCAGAAGACGTACCGGTGAAATCAAGATTAACTCCTGGGTAGGTAAAGTCGCTATCTACCTTTGAGGTCTTACCTTTTGTTTTATTTGTTACACACTTGAATGGTTTCGTAGTAACAGTAGCCCGAAAGACACTCGGAATGATGGGCGGCCGTTCGGATGATTTTCCACCTTGATTATCTCTTGAAATAAGCTCTTCTTGGATAAGTGCGATAACTTCATATTCGAGAGATGTTTCACCAGGCTGATAACATTTAAATTTTTCCTCGAAAGAATAGGTTTGAAAATCATTCAGGTAATCCAGTTCTGGTACTCCTACAAAAGTATGTGGAGCAAGAATATCTGCTTTTTCGCGCAGCACACCTTGTTCAAGTTTGGTTGAAGAAACAAGACGGGTATCATAGGGAAGTATATTCTTTTCCCGAAGAAGTTCATTGACAAGATTCTTTAATTTTACCTCTACTGTAAAACTTTCCCCGACCAACTGGTCATCCGGATCTGTAATATCAAGACTGAAGTAACCACGACCAAAAATAATAGAACTGAAATGATCAATGGTGCCGGTAATACTGACGCGATTATTTTCCTGGTAGAGATTCACTTTTTGATCTTTAATTATTTCGAAAGCATCATCAGAGACATGGTATGCAGTAAGAAGTGTATTCTTATTTGCCTGATCAGAAAAATAAAAGAGAGCGGGTTTTCTCAGTCGTAGCCCATGTGGTAACAGCTCGTACTTCACTTCTCTGGTGCCCTGTTCCTTTTTCCGAATGGTAATATTCTTTGGGTTTACTCCTTCAGGTAATGCATCTTTGGGGATATCAAGTTGGAGTTTATCGTCATCTGACGTTAGGTAGTAATACTTGGTATTGAGAATGCCAAATCCTATCCACCCGGCCAGAAGCAAAGTAAGAAGGCCTATGACGAGCAGAATTTTTTTCCCATCACCCAAACTTCGTTTTGCCACGATAATTTAATATTGAATGACGTGGTTCACAATAGCAAGTGGAAATCAGATGATATACTGATTTTTCTTGGTTGGATCGCTTTTTTCATGAGAAAATTATATAATACTATATTAGGTTCATGGACATAATTTTCCAGCTTCTTACTGTTTTTCTACTCGTACTCCTCAATGGTTACTTCGTCGCCTCAGAGTTTGCTCTTGTTGCCGTGCGGAGAACCCGTATCGATGAACTGATAAAAAAGGGAAATCTGACAGCAAAACTGGTGCGCGATGCACTTCAGGATCTTGACAGTTATATTTCGGCAACACAGCTGGGGATCACCATTGCCAGCCTTGCATTAGGGTGGATAGGAGAGCCGGCAGTTGCACATTTTCTTGAACCAGTTTTCGGATTTTTACCGGTAAAAGAAGCATATATTACCGCACATTCTGTAGCGGTAGTTATTGCGTTTGCCTTGATCACGTTTTTACACATTGTTTTAGGAGAGCTCGCGCCCAAAACAATTGCGTTACAAAAATCCGAGTTGACATCACTGGTCATTATTGCGCCGCTTACTATTTTCACCAGAGTATTCCGTCCCGTCATTTGGTTACTGAATGGATCTGGCTCATTCATCTTACGAATATTCAGATTTTCAATGCCCTTAGGTCATCAATTAGTCCACTCCGAAGAAGAGATAAAAATGATTCTCGCGCAAAGTACTCAAGAGGGAGTCATAGAAAAAGGAGAAGCAGAGATGGTATACAACGTCTTTAAGCTCGGTGATATACCGGTAAAAAATGTTATGGTTCCCCGCACCGATGTTGTCGCCTTTAATAAAAATGCCATGGTGAAAGACGTGGTAAAACAGGTGAAGTCAAATCAACCCTACAGCCGGTTTCCGGTATATGATCGAACGATTGATACGGTTATCGGATTTGTGCATATAAAAGATGTCTATAAGGAGGTATTGAGAGCGCATACTGATAAGAAACTGATTGACACAAATATCATCAGGGAAATCTTAAATGTTCCTGAGACAAAAAAAGTGGATGAGGTACTGGTTGATATGAAGCGAGAGCGAGTGCATATCGCGATCATCCAAGACGAATATGGCGGTACATCAGGTCTTGCGACGCTTGAGGATATCTTAGAGAGTGTGATGGGAGAGATTGAAGATGAGTTTGACAAGCCTCTTAATGATATAAAAAAGATGTCTGATGGGAGTTTTACCGTGGACGCAAAAGCTTCCATTGAACGAGTGCAGAAACGGTTTAACTTAAGGATAAAAGGTCAAGGGTATCTCACAATCGGCGGACTTGTTTTTGGATTGATTGGTCGAGAGCCGAGTGCTGGCGATACGGTGCAACTGGCGGATATAGTATTTGAAATTGAAGAGATGGACCGCAATCGCATAAAGACGCTACGCGTCCGGAAAGAAAAAAACAGGCGATTCAGAAAATCCTAGTTTTTCTTTTTATCGTCGCATAATAATCCCCAGAGACTTACAATAACGATTGTTGCATACATAAAGAAACCATATACGCAGGCAGGGAGTCGAAACAGCGAAAATGACGAACTGCACTGCATGAAGCTGATTTTACATCCGCCGGCAAATAGTTCTTGGTACGAAAGAAATCCTGAAAAAAGAAGTCCTCCCAGCGCGATGAATAATATTATTCTGAGCGCTTTTCTCCGAGTCATCTTCTTATGATAGGGAAGAAAGAGTTATTGAGCTGTGACCGAGCTCACCGTTTACTCAATTTTTTCTCTAAGAGTTGTAAATCATTGATAAGTATTTCTCGCTTATATGTTATGATGCCTTCTTTCCGAAGATTTTCTAACTCTCGACTGGCGGTTTCCCGGCTTACTCCGGCTAAAGACGCTATCTCCCGATGTGAGAATAAGTGGTCAATATAGACAGTATTCCCTGTTGTTTTTCCAAAATGCCGTGATAAAAAAAGGAGTATTGAAGCCACTTTTTTATCGGCTTTATCAAACACTAATAGCTCAATTCTAAAACTTAATTTATCTAATCCCTGGAGCAACCTTCGGGTAAGGTCAAATAACACATCCGGATTTTCCCGCAAAAATTGAAGGGTGTCATGTTTCGGCGCGATAGAAAGTATTACCGGTGTAATAGTTTCAAAATAATATCTATTTGGTGTACCGTTTACTATCCACGTCGTCGGGAAAAAAGATCCGGCGGTGAAGATATGAATAGTAAGCTCAACGCCATTTTCAGATACGGTATACTCACGGATAGCTCCTCTTTTAAGGTAGAAGCTCCCGGGAGGAGTTTTATCAGGATACAGAATGGTTTGACCTCTTTTGTACTCAATCGTTTTGTAGAGTGAAAAAAACTTTTGCACCTTTGCGCTTATTGAAGTAACCATGTGGATATTATATAAAAGAGCTTTAAAAAGATGTCAGGAATAAGTATAATCAATAATTTATGATTGATGTTCATCGAGATACTGGTTGGATCCATGAACGGCCGCATCGTTCGGTAAGTTTGTCATGGGAAGATCTCAAATTCCTATCCGAAAATTCATGGGGTTTGCGAAATGTTAGCCGCTCAAAAGCCCATCAAGAAATGAAAAAAGGAGTAGAAAACGGTGATGCGCTTGCGCTCTCTGCTCCTTTGCAGCTTTTAAATCGGTTTGAGGTATCAGATCCTATCTTACGCCAAACGATTGACACGTTGCCGGTAGGTCTCGTTAGTAGCGGTCACCTGTTAACTGTTTCTGAACGGGAGAAATTACTGCAGCGATATCAAGACAGGGTACGGGCATTTATGTATGATAAACTATTGCGGGGAATTAATTCCAGTGAATCAGCGTTGGAAACCACCCATGATATTTTCAGCCGGATGAAAGCGGTTTCAAGTTTTATCATTGGAGAATTTAAGGGTGCGAAAACTCCCATAGATCGGATACAATATTACGGATTAGGAAAATGTGGAGCGCAAACGGTTCCCGCAAAAAACCTTCTTGTTCTCATCGAGCCTGATGAAGATTTTCCACAAGAGAATACTGCGATAACTCATCAGGATATGAAGTCAAATATTGCCGGAGAATTAACGAACTATTTTTGGAAAAAATTCGTTTCCGATGTACAGAGCCGGAGACATCTGGCAAAAGCTGCTTAGTATGCTTTTTCCCACAGTGCAAAAATACTTTGAGGGAGTGTTACATCGGTTGATGAGGTAGTTACGAGTTCTCCAGAGGAAATAACTCCTTTATATATTTCAGTAATTTGCTGGAGCAAGTTTCGCAGTGTGATTGAAGAAAGAGAAATAGCATAAGCATTGATAATGATAAAGAGAGGGTCTTCAGAGAGTAGTTCGCTACAAAGATGAATCAGATGAGGTAAATCTTCTTCGAGTTTCCAGACCTCTCCCTTACTTCCTCTTCCAAATTTTGGCGGATCCATGATAATAGCGTTATATTTATTTCCTCGTTTGATTTCCCGTTTTACAAATATCACGGCATCTTCAGGGATCCACAGGATTGGTTTATCTGCAAGGTGAGATAAGGTGGCGTTTTCTCGAGCCCAGGTCAAAATCTCTTTTGAGGCATCGATATGAGTAACTGATGCGCCAGCGGACGCGGTAGCCAAAGTACTTCCACCCGTGTACCCAAAAAGATTTAATACCTGTACTGGTTTTTCAGCATTTTGAATCTTCTTTTGAATAATTTCCCACAAAGCTGCCTGTTCGGGAAATATTCCCATATGTTTAAAACCGGTGGGCTTTACTAAAAAGGTTAGTTCCCTCCAGGTGATATTCCATGAAAGGCCTATTGGTTGTCTAAACTTCCATGTCCCTCCGCCCGTTGCGTTTCTCATGTATCGACCGACTGCAGTATTCCACAGTTCCGAATTCCGTCTTGGCCAAAGTGCTTTCGGCTCAGGTCGGATAACAACATATTCCCCAAATCTTTCGAGCTTTTCTCCATCACCCGTATCAATCAATTCATAGTCAGCCCAATAAGGAACCGTAAGGACAGAAATTTGCATATAAGGAATTATACTGAAAGGAATAAGTGGCGGGTATAATTCCCATCCAGTAAAGAACAACCTCGCAAACTATTTTTTCAACTTACTGGCAAGGAGATACCGTTGATATGCTTCCTCATAGGCCATGAAGAGAGCGCCTTTTGCGTAGAGTTGACTCACACCGCGTATTGACGTAACGAAATCTAATTCTGGCAGTTGTCCCTGTTGCATGAGCGCGAAAATCTGCTGAGGTGTTTTATTCGCTTGTCGTTCCCGAATGTAAATATGGACACCGCTTGCGAAACTGTCGTTGCGCAGCTCCTTCCCCAGTGCGATCACCGCTTCAGCCGGGAATGTTGATGAAAATATTTTCCCCAGGACGCCTTTTAACTGATCAAGAGCAATCCCTTTTAGATCACGCGTGAGAATTTTTTTAATGAGATCAGCGTCAATACCGGTTGCTCCTTTGAATTCTTCAACCATGAGCTCCTTCCATTTCTCTCCGAGTATCTGTTGCATTCGTTTGTAGTATGCCTCATATACCTCCTTTGTTTCTTCACCCTTTTTCACCGCATCGTTCGGGTCATTTTTCTGAAGATTATTGAAAGCATCGTTGGCGGCATCAAGTCTCATCTGGCCATCGTCCTGTTCTGTTTTATTGCCAGCGGTATTTTTCCCAATGTACTTACCAAAGCCAACAAGCATGTTGAGCTTTTTCATCAGTTGCGTATAAGATATTTTGACCTTCGACATGAGACTTGGATCAACCGCTTCTTTGACATCTGAGAAATAATGTTTTCCATCGGAAGTGAAGAGATACGATCCGTCAGGCATCCGCAAAATACCAATACGGATGATTTTACCGTCTCTTGTTTTTCCTTCAAATACACCCCCCTCATCTGAAACCAGTTTTTCAACCAGATCTTGGAAATCATCCGTGCTGTCATTATCTAACGAAAGCCCTCGCGCGCCGGAAAAGAGACACTCTTTTGTTTTCTCATCCCTCCGATATAACTGGGTACAAACGCATTTTTTTGTCTGAGGGTCACGCTTTAAATGGAGCGATTCGAGACACGCTTCTTGGGGTTCATCAGATTGTTGCGTTTCTGCTGATTGAGTTTTCACACATTGACCGTTCTGATCTGTAAATCCTGATTTACATACACATATGTTATTTTTCAGTTCTTGATTATCTTTGCATGATGGAGAAGCTGATGGATTATTATTGCTGCCACAATCTTTCAAAAAATCATCGACTATCGACCGGCATCCGGCGACCGCAGAGTTTGCACATGCCTGTGCAGCTTTCGGGCCTTGTGACTGGATACAGGTGGTGATT
>CAZHGF010000057.1:0-2941 GCA_964531945.1 uncultured Gammaproteobacteria bacterium
GGCTCAATGGTTACATTGTTAAATGGTTTAGAAGCCATATAACCATGTGACCATTTAGCCATATAACCATTAACTTACGTGCTCTATGCGCGAAAAAACGTACGCAAGAATGCTTATTTCTATGAACTATGAACGATGAACAAACAACGCTTGACGCTTAAGCGCTATACGGCTGCCTGTATCACCGTAAGCGTTTCCTGCGCGCATTTGGTCCAGGAGAAATACCGCACTCTCTCTTTTCCTTTTTTAATCAGCTCTGCCCGTAGGGTTTTATTTTCCACAAGGAGTTTGATCTTATCGCATAGGTTCTCCGGACTCTGAGGATCAAAATAAAGACATGCGTCAGCGCCCACCTCAGGAAGACTCGAACTATACGACGCAATCACCGGACAGGAATGGGACATCGCCTCAAGAACGGGAATACCAAACCCTTCATACAATGACGGGAGCACAAAGCAGAACGCATTTTCATAAAGAATTGCAGCTTTTTGAGATGGGAGGTATCCGGTAAAAACAAGTTTATCATCCAATTTGAGTTCACGTGCCTCCTGAAAAATCTGATCATACATCCAGCCTTTTTTCCCGACAAGCACAAGTTTCATATTGTTTGCTGACTGCGAAAGGCGATAGAATGCTTTCAGTAAGGTCCGAACATTTTTCCTCGGTTGCAATGTTCCCACATATAACAGATATTTTTTCCGGATCAGGTGATATTCCTTTAAAAGTTCCTCAGGCGCGGATCTTGATTGCTTCGGCTGTTCAAACCCGTTGTAGACAACCTTGATCTTGTCTTCCGGCAGCGGATAAAACTTCAGTATATCTTTTTTTGTATTCTTTGAGACAGCGATGATTTTTTTTGACTGATAGAGAGCTTTCTCTGTCCAGTTTTTCAGTTTATAAAGGTCTTGTCTTAAAAACTCATCCGGATAATAAAAATACGAGAGATCATGGACGGTGACTACAATGGGTACCGGACAGAAGCGGGGAGTGTAGTGGGCTGGAGAAAAAAATACCTCAATCTCACGCTTGAGGTACAACCGCAGCGGTAAAAAAACTTGAGACCACAAGAAAGCGCCGGGTACGATTACGTATCGAAAGGTATCAGTCTCCGGTGGAAGGTGCGGCTCTGGTTTTTTTCGCAAAAATATTCTGAATTGCAAGTCAGGAGACGATTTTTCCTGAAAATATCTCAGAAGATTTGCCGTATAAACGGATACCCCAACGAGTTCGTGCACATTTGCTTCATTGCCATCAACGCCGATAATCATTGCAATGACTGAAAAATTCCTAATAGAGACTGGTAAAACGTACGCGTCGTAAAGTTTTGCGCTTTCTGCTTTCCTCGAGCAGAAAGGGTTTCGCGAAGTGCTGAGTCTTTCGTCAGCACCTCCAGTGTTTTTGCGATATCTTCAGTGGCGAGAGGGTCAAATAAGAGGCCGGAGTCATCGACAATCTCCCCAAGTGATGAAGTTTGAGATGTCGCAACCGGACAGCCCAAGCTCATGGCCTCAACAACCGGGTAACCGAATCCTTCATAGAGCGAGGGATATACAAAAAAGAGCGCGGATCGGTAGAGCGCGTAGAGTTCATCATCTGAGACATATCCTAAGAAGCGGATAGTGTCAGATTTCTGCTGTTTAATAGCAGTGTTCCATCCTTCCGGGCCAACAATCAGGAGTTCAGTATCCTTAAGATCGCTCGTAAGAAACGCGTGAATGAGACGGGTCAGGTTTTTTCGGGGTTCCAGTTTTCCAACACTCAAAATGAACGGTTTCTCTACCCGGTACTTCTTCTTTACCCGCGGTATATTATCTTCTGATGGCTCACGGGTAAGTACGGCAGGGTACACCACATGGAGTTTGCTTTCATCGATATTGTATACTTCGCGGACATCATTTTTCGTCGCGTACGAATCACAAAGAATAGCGTCACTTTCCTTTTGAACACGTCGAAGCCGGCGTTTTTGCGTTTTGATGATATGAGGATGAGAAGTCTCGGGAAATTTATAGATTGACAGGTCGTGGATAGTCGTGATTTTTTTCGCGTTCCGCGCGGGTGGCTCAGTCCAGTCTGAAGAAAAAAACACGTCGACACTCCCGATAAGATTTTCTATCGGGTAGAGATGCAGTTCATTCCAGATGATATCAAGGACAGTTGGTGGGAAACGGAATTTCTTAAGTGAGAAATTGTGAGGGAGCTGTTCCTGAATGGCAGCGGGAAATTCCCTTCTCAACGAAGAAAAGAAGAGGATATATTCATGATTTGAACCGTGTTGAGTAAGTGAGCGTATCAGAAGCTCAGTGTAGCGCGCGACACCGGTTCCCGGATACGCAAGTTGGCTAACATCAATTCCAATTTTCATGTTTTGAGGTAATACTTTTATAGACGATTTCGAGGTATTGTGCAATTGCTTTCCAGCTGAATCGTTCTTTCACCAATTTATGGGCGGTGCTTCGTAAGAGGTGATACATTTTCTTATTTTTAAGTACATACTGAATTTGACTGATGAATTCACTCGTTGTATTTGCAAGAAGTACATGAACGCCGTGGGTCGTACTTAATCCTTCGACACCTATTTTTGTCGCGACAACCGGTAATCCGGAGGCCATCGCCGCCAATATTTTGAGTCGCGTTCCCCCAGGGCCGAATATTGGTGCGATAAAAAGAGTTGCCTGGTCATAGAGTTTTTTTACCGTATGATTATCATCATACGCAATATCAACGATTTGAATATCCGGGTTTCCATCACTTTTCAGTTTACGGTGCGCGTTTTGTCCGGCGATGATCAGACTGACTTCCGGTAATGATTTTTGGAGCCGGGGAAAGAGGGTATCGATGAGGTAATTTGCGGCTTCGACATTTTGCAGCCAGTAAAAATTTCCCATAAACAAAAGTACTGGGTTATCGGTTTTTTTCGGTTTGAGGGTTTCAGTAAACATCT
>CAZHGF010000057.1:2951-5887 GCA_964531945.1 uncultured Gammaproteobacteria bacterium
GCGATTATTGCTTTCTTCCAATAAAATATCTCCCAGTATTTCAGTTGTAGAATGTCAAGATAGAAAAACGGGCGGATGAGAGTTGGAAGAGACAAAATAAAATGCTGGTATACCTTAAACTCAATAGTCTGTTCCACAAGGAGCACCGGAATATCCGTTTTGGGAATATGGGGCATGATATAAAAGGTTTCCGCGTGTATCACATCATACCGCTCATTTTTCAGAAGCCTTTCAATCGTTGTTTTGGCCTCTTCGGAGAAGTTCCGTACGATGAGAAACGGTACAAAAGAAAAGAGAGATTTAAAGATATTTCTGAGCTGCCAGGGGTTCTCCGCCCGTTTACAGAGATAGATCTGATGACAGTATGATTTGAGGTATGAAGCAAACTCCTTTTCCTTTTCATTTTTGTACAGTGAGATAAGAGTGATGTCATGGTGTTTACTGAGGTATTTCAGCAGGTTATAGGTGCGGATCTGTCCGCCTGAAGCAGGAGGATAGGGAAGGTACGGCGTGAGCATCAGGATCTTCATAGCTCAAACAACGCAAATTTATCATTTTCAAAGATAACCGCGAAGTTCTGGTTTTTGGTTTTTTCAATCGTTTCGCCATTCAGGGTAACAAAATACTTATACCCTTTTTTCTTTTTCTCCGTGAGCTCATCACTCAAAACCGGTGATCCTCTCCGGTTTGCCAGATAGAGAAGCGTGGTATCTCCGAGTCTGTCGGTTATAATTTTTTCGTTTTCTGGAGTCAGTGTCTGGATAATTTCCGCAATTTTTACGAGGTCATTTGAGTAACTGTACTTATCCTTGACGAAGTAATAGGACATGGCAAATGAAAAGAGGAGTACTGCCAGGATAATAGGAACTTTGATAAACGGGTGAATAAAGTTTTTTTGCTGCTGGATGAGATACTGCAAACCAACGCCAACAAAAATAGCCAGTGGTGGCAGAATAAGAATTTGATAATAATCATGTTGCACGTTGCCTCCTTGAAAAGTAAAGAGATACAGAAGTGCACAGAGGAGTATCGTGTGGAGAAAATTGGTTTTGAGTTTCGTCATTGCCCCCACCAGCAGGAAAAATGTAGCATATCCTCCAAGGATCAGGTTATTAATCCGCTCAAAAAATATCCAGCGGAAAAAGGCGGGTTTAAAAAAAATATTCTGCAGCCCCTGATAGGTATGAACACTTGTTATGAGCCAACCACTTATCGGAATCCCTTCAGGATATTGCTGTATATAGATTCGCCACAGGATAAGAGGGATCGCAGAGAGAATGAAAAAGAGATAAAAAGAAATACGGGTTACAAAAGAAATACTATATTTTTTGATGAAAAGATATAAAAGAACAATACCATAGAAAGCTACCGTTGGCTTGATAAGGAGTGAAAGAGTAAAAAAGAGGAGCGATGCTATGAAGAACAACACTTCACGCAATGGTGATTTTTGCTCACTGAATCGGTACATACAATAGATCGAGAGAAAAGTGAGAGAAAGTGCGGTAATCTCAGGAAGGACGATGCGCGAGTAGAGAACAAAAAAGGGAAAGAGCGCGTATACTCCAGCTGCGCTGACTGCTGTTATTCTGCCATTTTCCTTCAACCCGAAATAATAAATAATCGCAACAATGATAAGTGAAAAAAGAATTGATACGACTCTTCCCCATACCTCTATCGGCAGAGCGGGAATCACTTTATAGAGCGCGGCAAAAGTAGCGTTGTAGAGGGGAAACTCTACAAAATGATATCCTTTTGGATTTTCACCAAACTGTTTATTTGACAGATCGTCATTGCGCGGATGCAGCAAATCAAATCCGTCTTTTACAAAATTTCGCGCGACGGCCGCGGTATCTGCCTGTCTCCACGAGTGAGAGTCGGCAAGCGGCGCATTAATCTTGTACAAGCGGAAGGAGAGACCCGCAAGCAAAACGATGGTAAGGAGTATTACGTCGAGTTTTATAAACGTATTCTTTGGTTCTTTTTTCATAGTCATTCGCCATGTTTATTATCCAGTTGTTTGTTATATTTTTAGCAATAAAGCAATTGAACAATTGGACGTTTTCAGTAGACATGTCTTTACTTTTTGCTACTCTTTTTGATTAATGATACTGCTGCGATAAAAATACCCGTCGTCAGCCAGAATTGATAGGCGACCTTTGAAGCTTCGAACACGTCGATATAGAGCGCGTTAAACAGGAGCCCGAACATGCCGAAGAGGAAACCATAGTATACCGTTTGCTCATCTTTTGCAAGAGTAAGGGTGTAGTCCCATATTCTCTTAACAATCATCAGAAGTATTGTCAAAAATAATATGGTTCCCAGTAATCCAAACTCTCCAATCCACCGGAGGTAATCATTATCAGTCGCTTCAGTAATAGAAGATGGCCCTGTGCCCAATAGTGGATTCCTTAAGAATGCTTTGATGGCCCGTGGCCACTCAACCTGTATCCTTGTAGCAAAGGAGATATCTGAGACAACCGTATTCACCGGTTTCAGTCCGGCTGTCGCGGTTGCATAAAGCGCTTCTTCTTCAGATGTGGTAAGAACTCGTCCTGACTTTGATGCTTCTTCCCTTATAGATCGCAAGAGTTGTTCCCTCAGTAGTGCCGTTGAAGTTGCGTTTGCGGAAGCACCATCTTGATCAAGAGCGACATAAAACGATCCGGCAGGCAACTCTTGAGAGGTAATACGCTGTGGTACTACCACCTGTCCGGTTTGCTCATTCACAAAGATTTGCTTCACCTGGAACGTGCGTGACCAGCGCGCGACTAAATTCGTTGAAAACATACTCATCCCGATTGAGAGGACTAACACAACAACAAGAAGTTTGATCTTACGCAAAAAAAGGAGAAATGGAGTAATCGAAACAATATAGGCGATTGAGGAAATACGGGAAGCAGTCAGAATCAGCGTGAAAATTCCCAGCACAAAAATGA
>CAZHGF010000057.1:5897-7061 GCA_964531945.1 uncultured Gammaproteobacteria bacterium
CAGATAAAGACTGAGAATAAGGGGCATAAGAAAAACCAAGTAAGCGGCAAGATCATAGTGTCCTCCAAAAGTTGATGAGACCCGCGCTTCCGGTGTGAGGAACAAAAGGTGGCCCCGCGCAAACTCGGGATTCATAGTCTGTACCGCCGGCCAGCCAAAAAACTTCTGCCCAACACCATAGATGCTGACAAAAATAAAGGCGACTATGATATATTGCAGATAAAAAAAGAGATCTTTTCGAGACTTCACGCTTGCAAACGCGATAAAGAATAGCGCCATATACTCAACTCTTCGCGCGGAATGTAAAAATCCGATATTGGTCACCGGTATCGTTTTGGTAAGATAAACACCGCTTAAAAACGAGAGAAATACCGCGCTCCAGAATAATATGAACAGAAGGAGAAATTTTCTATCAATAATCACTTTTTTCCGCAACCACTGTATACCAAAAACAGCCATGAGGAGCATAACGAAAAAATCCTCAAGACGTATAGAAATGTAGGTATACTCAAGGTCGATAAACGGAAGTTTGGGATAGAGAGGAACAATGAAGATAAAACAAACAAGCAGTATTTTTAAGATATTCTCATCAAGCCATCGCAATGCATTTACGAGCTTCTTCATAAGTATGTATTAAATACTGGTTATTGGTAATACGGCCGATTCCGATCGCAACGAATGATTTTAATTGTAGCATACCCTTCAGGAAAAGCATAGCAAGTGGCGAGTGATGTTTTTTATAAAAGTAAAGAAATCCGCGGAATACCTGCAAAATAGGGTAAGTACGACTGCCGCTTGAAGCTGAGCCAAGGTGAATAAACCGTGCTTCCGGATAGAAAAATACCCTATAGTTTTCCTGTTTCGCGCGGTACAAAAGGTCAATCTCATCCATATACATAAATATCTTTTCATCAAAACCGTCAATAGTATCAAAGTACTCTTTCCGGGTGAGTATGCACGCCCCTGATATCCAGTCGACTTCTGTCGTCTGGCTCGGAGCTGATCGCGTCAGCCGCCAGTAATCTCCACGTAAAACGAGTGCGGCGAATACAACCAGCAGTGAATAGAATGGGCCGCAAGAGGCTTGAGGAGATTGATCTTCATTGAGTAGTTTCCCGCCGACAAAATGAGTATTATCTTTATTCTGGAGCGCATATCTTAATA
>CAZHGF010000058.1:0-7013 GCA_964531945.1 uncultured Gammaproteobacteria bacterium
ATGAAGCAACAACAGCAAAGGTTGCGCGGGACATTCCCTGGGATCAAATTATTCCTTCGTTTTCCCGCTATGATTTCCACCCGCCGCTCTACTACTTTTTCATGAAGTTCTGGACGCAACTATTTGGTTACTCAGAAGTTGCTTTACGATTTCCTTCAGTTATTTTTTCCCTTCTCACAGGGTATGTCATATACCATATAGGAAAAAAACTTAAAAATGAGCACGCAGGTTTGTTGGCCGCGGTGTTATTTCTCTTCAACCCTCTTATTATCTACTATTCCCAGGAAGCGCGGATGTACATGATGGCGACGTTTTTCATGGCCGCTGCTCTATATTATGTAATCCGGCTGATGAAGAAAACAGATTGGAGTATTCATGAACTATTGGGAGCGAACATCTTTATTTTCTTAAGTTTTGCCACGTTTTATGGTAATATATTTTTCATTGCATCACTCTATTTCTTGATTTTCATTACAAGAAAATACCGGTTGACCCTCTTTCTATTACCTGGTTTGCTTCTTTCGGTGTTAATCCATCTTCCACTTCTTTACTTCCAGTTTCAAAATGCCCAAAAAACATTGCAGCTTGTGACAAACTGGTCGTTGGTATTAGGGAAAGCGAGTATGAAAAATCTTTTTCTGATACCACTAAAGTTTTTTGTCGGAAGGATTTCATTTTATCCAAAAGTAATCTACTGGGGTATCGCGGGAATCTGGAGTGCGGTTGTATTATTTATAGTATTGCAAGGAGTGAGAAAAGCACGCTTCATAGGTATTGTTGCTGTTCTTCCTCTTGTCATCGGATTTATATTTTCATTCTTTTCTCCCCTTCTGCAGTATTTCAGATTTTTATATCTTTTGATTCCAATCTCACTTCTGCTGAGTTTGGGAGCCCGATCTCGTTGGCAGCAAATGTTATTATTTGGAGGGTTTATACTCTTTTCTGGTGTGTATTTATTTATGCCCAACTACCACCGCGAAGATTGGAAAAATCTGGTGAAAAAAATACCACCAGGTACACCCACATATGCTATAGTTTCCTTTCACGATCCCATTCGGTATTACGGTTTACGTGACGCACTCTATGATTTGAATTCATTGAAGAATCCAACTGATGCGTCCCTTATTATTATCCCCTACGGAACTGAAATTTATGGACTGTCGTATAAAGATACACTTATAAAAAACAAGTATAGACAAACCACCACAACTGCTGTTCGCGGTCTTACCCTGGAAGAATGGAAAAAGGAATGATTATTTTCTTGCCCAGAATGACGAATCCTATTGTTCGAGTGAAATCGAGAGTAATACTTTTCGACTGCTCCGCCAGTTGCGGATTCGCTCGAAGTATAAGGTAAGATCCCGCATCAAGTGCGGGATTGCTTCATTTCTTCGGAAGCTTGAGATACTCCTTATACGCAATAAAAGTAAGAATTGAGGTGCTGAGTGAGAGCGCTGCCGCAATAGCATAGGGCGGGCCGAACACCCCTTGTCGGGGAATAAGAATATAGCATCCCCAGGTTAACACAATAAAAAATACAATATTCGCAATTAAAATATGTATAGGTTTTTTTACGGTATACAGGATAAACAACATAGGGAGATTACTGAGAGAATAGATGATAAAAGGAAAGACCAAAGCTTTGGTTATCGCAGCTGCCTGCGCGAAAGACTCGGTAAAGTAAAAATCATATACCCAATTTGGCACAAAAAAAAGGGAAAGAAAAAGGCCACTGGGAATAAGGAGGTAGAAAAAAGCCGTTTTCAGGTTGTGCCGGGTGTCTTCTTGAGATGAAATACGGGAAAATCCCGGAGATAGGACTTGAGTAATACTGACGATGGTGGTCATGACACTCAATATTATTTTCTGTGAAAGCCCATAATATCCCACTTCATCTTTCGGCCTGAAATAGGATAAGAGAAACAAATCCATACGGAGTCCTAAGTTGAGAAACTGTGACGCCATAAAATAGGTTAAGGTATACCCAAACCGAAACTCTTTCCGGTGAACCTCAGCTTTTAGAAGTACGAATAATAATTCCCGCTTGCTGATAAGTAAAAGCAAAAAGAAAAAAATAGGCCCCACGATCCCGAATATAAAAAGTACTGTCCCGACGCTCACCGTTTTCGTCGACATGAGAACAATAATAATGACCGTCTTAATGACATTTGAGAGGTTTAAGTATATATTTGCCTTCAGGAATTTTTTGGCAGCATATAAAATATTGAGTACAAAGTTCTGCCAGATAAAAAAAAGCACTGATATCGCCGTTATGTAGAGCCATAGGACCGGCGCATCAGTTTTGAAAAATACTTTATCCAGGAGTGGAAATGAGATAAATAAGGCTCCTATCACAACGAGAGAAAACAGCGATTGATAGTAAAAGGTGCTTTTAATAAACCGGTATATCCCGATATCCTTTTTTTCCAGTAGGGGGGGAAGATAGGAATAGATAGTTGCCGTTGTTCCAAAGTCCAGAATATTGGCAAGCACATACGCAATTCCCATGAGTACGCTAAGGACCCCATACTGCTCAGGAGTTAGAATGCGTACCAGAATCCAGGCAAAGAAAGCGTAGAAAAATACATTGAGGTAGTTGCCTATCGTATTGACCATGACATCCTTACTTGTCGGTCTCATGAAGAACGAAAGGAGCTTTGCTGCCATATCACCAATTGTAGCAAACTGGTTATAAATTACTATGATAGATATATTTATGACTTCATCTCGTTTTCAGGTAGCAAAAATTCCTTATTATCTTCAGGATTCAGAAACTCAACACTGAAATCAAATATTGAAGAATGTTTAATAATCTCATCTCTCTTTTCTGGCTTGATTTGCGATCGAGAAACTCTTCCCAACTTTTGAAAGATTGTCTTCACATTTAAGCGGTTATAACCTGCAACGAATCGATACCCAAATTTCTGTGCAATTTCATAGAGAGTATGGTAGGTGTCCCGGGCCACATATTGTCTTCTCAGATCAGGGTTTACGGTAAACTGTGCAACCCACAGTGTTTGAGGATGCTCTGGAAACTGCCATAACTCCATGAATGAGATTACTTTATCATTTAACTGTAGTGTTCCGGCCTCTATATCTTGTCTTAATTCCCAGTGCATCTCATCAATGCCTCCTTTACCGATGAACGGCTGAAAGTTTACATCAGTTGTTGCTGCCAAATCATCTTTATACTTTTTCCACGTCACAGGGTCAGTGACCGGATTATCCATATGCTCTATGGTTGTAAACCTCAGGATACTCTGACCTTGTGGCCATGTAGGTGATCGGGAAGATATGACTTCAATATTTGAAGGGTTTTGACTTAATTCGTATACTTTTCTGGGGACAAGTACTGGGAGAACGTCAAAAGGAATGGCGGTCGCGGAAGTTTTTTTATAATTTTGTATCCATGTATTAAACCGATCTTGATTTTGTTCTACAATCCAGTCAATTTGTTGCGATCGTGCTGTTTCTTCGCCCATTTAAGAAGTATATATGAAAATTAGATCATCTAGGTGGTTTGTCGATTGCTCTTCGATTACGCAGTTTGAGAGTGCGATCACGCCATGTTCATCATAAGGCAATAATGTCGCTCTGTCCCCTGGTACGCTGAGTGTGATAAGCACTCTTCCCTTTTTCCACCCCCGGCTTTTATGATTAGAATATATCAGTAAACATACGCCTTCCAGTATCTTTAAGCGTTCATGTTTAAAATCATGATACTCAAATCCCAATACACCAAGTGCGTTTACCACAAGAAGTTTCCTGATATAGTTTCGTGCAACATCAACTTTCTTTAAAGATACTCCGCCCCATGGAGTAGGTTCAGTCAACGCTCGTCTTTTTTCAACGGGATCAATTTCTTTTGCATGGAGAGGTGTTTTTAGTATGAATGAATCCTTGTGTTTTTCAATTACCGACTTAATTCCCTGTATTCGTGCAGTATATGATGATTGGGAATCAAAATCATTATTTTCTTCGAGATACCTCTGGAGATCTTTAAGAAAAGACTGATACTTCGTCTGAGTTCTCGCTGTTCTTGATACAAGGTGGGATATGTCAAAATAGTACTTCATAGCTTA
This sequence comes from uncultured Gammaproteobacteria bacterium, assembly GCA_964531945.1. GTDB lineage: Bacteria > Patescibacteriota > Microgenomatia > UBA1406 > GWC2-37-13 > CAZHGF01. The sequence goes on from CAZHGF010000058.1 coordinate 4,083, forward strand.
ATTTTTCATAATCTTGGTAATAGAGGCTTTACTGGGAAACGCGGTTATTGCTCCTTTCTTGGTGGTCGTTAGACTTGCCATGATAGTCGCTTTTCTTACAATCTTCTCAAGTTCTCCTTGGGAAATTTCTGAGAGTTTATATTTGGAACTCAGGATTCCTTCAATATAGCCGGCGTTAAACGCGTCACCCGCTCCCGTAGTATCAATAGGATTAACTTGAATGGTTGATACATATCCAGCATAGTTTTTCGTTTTATAATAGCTTCCCTTCCTTCCTAATGTAATAAAAAGCGCTTGCAGATTCGGGGTAAATAACGTTTCAGCTGCATCTTCGATACTATCCTTTTTACTGAGAGTCAGTGCTTCTTCATCGTTAATTTTAAAAATATCCACCTGTTTTCTGGTATCAAGAATGATTGATCGAGCGTTTTCTATACTTCCCCACAGAGACTCTCTAATGTTGGGGTCATAAGAAATAAGTGCGTTCATTTGTCTTGCTTGCTGGATGAGTTTGTCAGTTGTGCTTCTGCCATTCTCATTCGTCTGGGTGAGACTGCCAAAATGAAATACAGCAGTATTGATTGGTAAAGAAAACTCATCAGCTGTGATTGCTTCATGAGCGCCGCGATAGAAGAAGAAATCACGTTGACCTTGATCCCCGAGCGATACGAACGCGAGGGTGGTTTTATCATTTTTGCTCACAACGAGTGAATCAGTGTTCACGCGGTAGTTTTCAAGGGTTTGTTTCAAGAAGTGTCCAAAAGGGTCATCTCCAATTTTACCCATGAACGCTACCGGAATACCAAGCTTTACCAAACCCATGGCGGTATTGGCTGGTGCACCACCGAATTTCTTTAAAAAACCTTTAGAAGCAATGAGGTCACCAACAGTAAGAGAGATCATGTCAATGAGAACTTCTCCAAAGCATACTACTATTTGTCGGGGAGCTTGCATATGCTGATCTTATTATATACTATCAGTGGGCGAAACTCATCTGGTAAGCATGATGCCTTATTTCCTGATAGATCCTGTTTACGTCATAAAAATCATCATAGGCAAAGGTGGTGACGTCAGGATGTTTTTGTGCGTGCCTGTGTAATGATTTACCGTTTAACGCAAAAACCGCCGTTAATACTCCCCGTGTTATCTGGTCGTCAAACACACATAAGTCAGATGATCCGTCTCCGGCAAAAATGATGGCAGAATCAGGGTTTTGCGCAGCTATGATTTTGATCATTGATGCCTTATCTGTTGCGGTAAGATCATCGGGGGTGACACCGAGAATAGGTACACCGTGTGCAGAAGGAATACGACTCATTATTTGTTGTACAACGGGCTGAAAATTAGCTGAAAGAATAAGTGTTTGTGCGTCGGCGCGATTTGCAAAAAAAGCATCAACTCCATCTCTCAGAGGAGCAAGCAAACCTGCCTGCTGGAACAGTTGAGGATGCTGCCGCAGAATCTCTCTCCACATGCCGGTAAAGACCGCAGTGAATCGTTCTCTTCCTCCTTTATCAAGGAGGATTTCAGCTAATGCACTACCAGGAATAAAGCGTAAGTATGACGCTGCACCTTTGTGTGTTTGGTAAACATCAGCAAGAGGTTCATCGTCGGTGAAAAGCGGGATTTCAGCATGGTCCACATGAACAGGGTGACCAAAATCAAAAGGGTTCCCATGGGGGTCAGTTAACCGTTTACTCTGATCAGTGATTGTTCCGTCACAGTCCAATATAAGAATAGGAGGCGCAGGAAATTGATCCATAATAGCAGCAGTTCGCGTAATCGGGTGTGTCCCTGTTGTTAGAGCTGCTCGTTCATGCTTGGCTTTCCGCTGAGCAAAAACCTCTGGAGGAATTGCGTCAGCATGTGCTTTCAGATCGTCAAGACCTCTTGTTAATTCGTGAATTTGTGCGATATGTTCCGGAGTTCCCCGTATCTGCCTCCAATGATCTAATGCATAACGGTTCGCGGCCGTTATGGCCCCGAAGAGATTGGTTTGATCTCTTTCCATTACTCCTCGGTGTTGACCATTAAAACGATTTACATAAGAGATTGTTGCGGTATCTTCGGTAAGCATATGTTTTACTATTGTAAAGAAGGCATAAAATAGTTGCTTGACGTGAAAGAAACAGATTGCTGACACCAACCTGACATGTGAGTATTGTTATGCCTGCGGTGATATTCTTTTTTGATACTCTTGAAATACTCATGGGTAATGAACACCAGCTGAAGAAATGGTGTGGACTTTTAGTCTAGAGAATGGTTACACTTTATACATGACGCTTGTTATTGTACATTACATGGCTCATCCCCCACGCTTGTTTTTACTGCTGAAAACAGTATAATTACATGCCTATGAAGAACTCATTTTCAGAGAGTCACTACCCCATCACCTTTCGGGCAAAAGACGCTGAAACACTCGGAAAACACCTCAAGCTCCGTCATTCCGTCGAACTGGTCGGCATTAAGCGCGTAGGCATCAGTAACTTCCTACGATTCTTTCTATACCATCAGGATATAGTAAAGAAATATATTCACCCGACGGAAAAGCATCTATTTATTGCGGTGGACTTAAATGATCTTATCGAGACCACGCTTTTCCCCTTCTGGGTGCTCGCATTCAAACGTATTATCGAAGAGACAGAGTTACCGGATACCGTAAAAAAAGATATCACCGCGCAGTTTGAGCGCTCAATTCAGCTAAAAGATACATTTTCACTCGTCGAGGGAATCCGTACCGCGCTTATAGATATTATTACCAATGGTTATCTGCCGACACTCTTTTTTCTCCGTTTTGATCGGATTAAGGATACCGTTACCTCTGATTTTTTCGCTAATCTTCAAGGGTTGAAAGATGCTACCGGACAGAAGCTCGCCTATGTTTTCACCAGTTTCAGAGCACTGGACGAGATTGTTCCCGAGGTGTTTTCG
>CAZHGF010000059.1:0-5114 GCA_964531945.1 uncultured Gammaproteobacteria bacterium
TCTTAGAATAACGAATACTCTCTGGTGGAATTCGTTCGAGGCAAACCCAGTCTCCTTTCCTTTAATTCATTTTTTTCGTATAATATAAATATATGTTACCATCATATATTACTAAATACTTCTGGGGTGATAATGTTAGTGAGTTAGATTTACAGAAGAATAAAGCGTATATTGTTCAAACAATACTGGATAAAGGTGATCAAGATGCTATAAGATGGCTCTTTTCTGCAATAGATCTTAGTACCATAAAAGATATCCTACCCTCCATACGACTTAGCAAAAAATCTGCTCATTTTTGGAATATTTATTTATCTTAATATGCATGTTGAGACGTTACCCAAGACTACCGAAAGAGTACTCGCCTCGATAAAAAGCATACCTGAACTAAAGAACTTTTACCTCAGTGGTGGAACTGCTCTAGCTTTACTCTTAGGACATAGAGAATCAGAAGATTTAGACTTTTTTAGCAACAAAGAATTTAGTCCACAATCCTTGCAGCAGCGGTTGTCAGTAATTGGTCCACTACAAAACGTTGAGATAGATGAAGGTACTCTAAACACCTTTTTTAATAATGTAAAGCTCCAGTTTCTATATTATCCTTATAAACTCATCGAGAAACCAGTTGAATGGAATGGCATTTTCCTATCATCAGTGATTGATATTGCTTGCACAAAACTCATTACTATTTCTGCAAGAGGAAGCAAGAAAGATTTTATTGATATGTATATAGTCCTCAAACAAATTACATTACAGGAATTGTTTAAAAGACTTGACGATAAATACCAAAATGTAAACTATAACCATGCCCATATCCTTAAATCATTGGTCTATTTCGAGGATGCAGAGACTCAGCCCATGCCCCGCATGCATGTGTCCCTGGAATGGCAGGAAGTAAAAAAAACCATTATTGAAAAAGTTAAAGAATTTCAGTTTTGAACCTCTTGATTTTGTTATCTCCTTTTCTTTAATTCATTTTTTTCGTATAACAAGCCTTGGAATAACGAATACCCTCGGGAATAATTTGTGCATTTTCACTGTCGTTTGGAATTTGATAGACTTTCATCAAATCATAAATCCAATCCCAAACAGGAGGTAAGTCTTCAAAAGGAACTGCATCAGGGTACCGTAGAAACTTTTCTAGTTAATTTATAAGGCAGGATTTGCCTGTAAAGCTCCTTCGACCACTCTTTGATTTTCGCTTTGAAAAACTCGTTCTACAACCTGTTGAGAACTATTTGCTTTTTTTCCCCAAGGTACTAACACTCCCTGCTCATCGGTAACCGGATTAAGTTTTCTCCAAATCTCAAAAAATGTCATAGGAACTTCTGGATCTAAGTGAGATTCTATAACAACAGCAAATTCTAACTTAGTCTCTGGATCTACCCAAACTGCTTTGTATGGAGTTGCTAGTCTAAGTTGTCTGGCGAGCCTGCTTACCGGAGAACTTTTCCTTAAATTAGGGGTAAAAAAACCAGAGCGGAGAGCTTTTACTATACTACTTAAATCGTCAATGGCAACAACAGTAGGATCAACTAAATCTACATGAGCGACTAAAGCGGTGTCTGGCTCAGATTCCATATAGTCCCATACCTTATATCGATTTTCCATGCTTAGAATCATGATCGAAGTGCTATCTAATCTCTCAAGGTCTCCAGATGCGTGTAATTCCCTAAAATAATCCCTGTTTGCGCGCATCGCCATTACTGCAGGAAAATCTCTCACTATTGTTGTCCACATTCCTTTGTCAGTATCACTGAATACTAAGTAATTTTTTTTCCTTGTTTTCCCCTCGTAACCGATCCTTCCCTGACTTTCAATAAGCTTAATTGCGGGTTGAACAAAACGAATTTGCCTTGGTGAGTAAGCAAGTTGTGTGAATGGGAGAGAATCTTTAAATAACGTTATATATGCTTCTCGAGCTCTTTGCAACTCAGGAAATTGAGCAAGAGAATCTTTTCCCCGTTCTTCTGGCATAGTTTTCTCTAGTCGTAAATCATTTTACTGCTGTAATGAGATACCTCTTGTTTGAAAATTGTAGTTCTGTTCCTTCGTCGACCAACTTTTGCAGACTCATGAGCTTACCAACATACTTGTCTACGCTAAAATCAGGAACTATCCATGGAATAGCTTTAAGGTAATAGACAAGCGCGCCGACGTCTTTAAAAATCATTTTACCTTCCCACTGATCAGCCCTTTCAATTCTAAATCCGGCTTCCCTTAATTTCATTTGAACTTTTTCCAGTACAGAATCTGGCCACTGCGGTTTTGCTCCGAAAACGGCCTGTAAATCAGACATACTATCTCCGCTCACTTGTTGTGTCAAGAACGTACCAGGAGATGAGGTTATTCTATAAATCTCCTGTTCGTTGATACCACTGTGTCTATTTAAGACTAAATCAAACTCACTATCCTTAAATGGTAACTCATGAACCTCGTTCGCTTCTACAACAGTTACTCCAAGTGGTTTGAGTCGGTCTTTAGCAATTAAAAAATTAGGGTGGTATCCCTCTATCGCAACCGTATGTGCAGGAAAGGGAGCTAAAGAAGCTAGCACCTCTCCTCCACCGGTACCCATGTCGAGTAGTGCTTTAGATTTTGACATATACTCCTTAGCCAACTCTTCATAATTCCATGGAGGTTTTTCATCAATCACTCGATCTTTAAGATACGAAAAATCCCATCCGGTGAAAGGAGTATTTTCTTCTTTTTTCCATTGCGTGATTAGATCGTCCATAAGGTCATTATATCAATTAGGACAAGCGCTAAGTTTGAATCAAATATTTTAAAAAGCTATTAAGTATCATTTTCTGACTGGGCATTAGAATACCTTCGTATTCTTAGAATCATTTGATAGGCATAACGTCTTCTATGTTCAGGCTGATTACGATCTTCGGCAATCATATGCCAATAATTTTCAGCAAACTCTAAGGAGGAGGCAAGAATTTCACGCTTTATCCTATCATCGAATCCTAGCTGCTTATACATCGTATCCAAAGCTTTGAATCGCAGATCAAACTGTGCTCCGTGCATTCTTTGATCTAACGCTGCAGCCTTCCTTGAAAGATCGGTTCGTCCCCGCAAGGAAGGCATAGAATGATCTTGAGCTAAAATCGAGAAGAGTGATAATACTGACATAACTCGGTTTGCCTCAATAAATGGCTCTGATGGAGTACGACCCTCACCCTGAGCTATCTGAACTGCCACCTCCTGAGATTTCCGTACCGAGAGACGTGAACGTATCATACTTGCTATGAAGCCCACTCCCTGTGCTAACATACCGAGCGGAACACCTTTATCGAGATAAAAATCCCTGTAATCCTTATTATCTCCAATCACTGCTCCTGCACCTGCAGCTACGTTGACTGCGAAAGCAATGTAGAAAGGAGCCAATACCCGGCCTATTTGTCTTCGAGCGGCAGAAAATCGACCGTATAACTCTGGTACTGAAGATTGTGCGTTTTCTTTATTCATAATAGGGGACACCCGCGGGGTGTACCTGAAGAATTATACTATAGACGGTTGTATAAAATACAATAAGCCTCTGCCTAAAAGTGATCAAAAAAAGTGCAAAAGGGGCGCCGAAAATTATACATTATTCCCAATATTCTCTTATCCCCAATCTGAAAGGAGAACGAAACGATTTCTCTAATGCCTTATATTCAATCCTGCTTATTCGCTGAACAGTGACTCCCAGCTCCTTTCCCACTTCTGCTTGGGTCTTATTATGAACAAATCTCGCAATAAGAACTATTCTTTCACGATCGTTGCACCCTTTAAGTTCTTCATTCAAATCATGGATGAGCGACCTCTTAACTGCTTGTTCATACGTGGTATCTTCACCCAGTTGATCAGGTTGAAGGTAAAGAGCTTGATCATTACGGCGCACAAGATAATCAGATATACGTCTCCCATCGATACCATGAGTTCTAGCTAATTCGGATGAATATCTTCTTATGTCATCTTTACTGAGTCCATAAGGGTGCTTAAGAAATAGAGCATCAACGTCTGCAATGATCAGAGTAGCTAAATCTTTTTTAAACCACGATACAAGCATACATGTTTCTTCAAAAATAAATCTGCGTGCTGCGGTGTGTGCAAAGCGATTAAGTTTTTTTGCAACTAAAAGTCCGCTACGAACCTGCTTAATACGTCTACTAATATAGGTTAACACGTACTGCACAAGTTCGTTATTTTTCTCATTATCTGGAGTAAGGTATTTTTCTACTACTCCTAGAATTGATTTTAAATTGAGTGCCAGCAGAACTTGTGTTCCTTCTGCTGCTACCACTTGATTTGGCAGTATAAATCATAGAGCGATACGTTATCCAGATCCTGCTGTGCTAAAGCTTTTTCATAAAGTCCAGAAATTATTCTGTTTAATTCCGAAACTCTCGTTTTCCGTGGTGTATCCGGAACAGGATCATGAGGCATAGCTTCACTTGGCTCTTCTCCTTTCATCTCAGCTTCCGGCGTTTCACTCGGTGCAGGAGCTTGTGCTTGGCTTTTATTCAGATAATAATGTGCTTCTGCACCTTTTCGTCTTCCGGATTCATCCATGGTGAAAGCCGGAACAGCGTTAACAATATTCCATTGGAATGGAGCTAATTTTTTTCTCAAAGCGTTTACTGCAGCAACTGTACTCTTTTTCGCTGACTCAAAATCAATTTTCCCCTCTCGTAATTCCTTTTCATAGTTTCTTCTGGTGAGATCACTTGAGGATAGCGCTTGATCTTCCGCAAAAGGCAGGTTAACTAATACTTGCATGTAATTATAGGTCATGCTGGTCAGCGCTTGTCGATCGGGTAAAGGGAAAATTCCTGCGCGCTCAGCTTCTTTCAAAGAAGAAACTGCAGCAAGCAAACGATCGATATGGCTTCCCAACCGAAAGAGCCGATTTTTCATTTGGAGGCGTTTTGCTTCATTTTCTTCAGCATCAAGCTTTTCTTCGACAGATGACTTCCTACCTTCAAACTGTGTTGTGACTCTTTCGAGGTTTGCAGTAAAATCCGCCTGACTCCTTCCTCTTCGCAAATATTCCATACCGTATTCTACTATAGGTTTAATTAAAAGTCGCGGTGATGAGAAAGGAGAGAGTCAAACGGCTCGTTAGCCGT
>CAZHGF010000059.1:5124-6993 GCA_964531945.1 uncultured Gammaproteobacteria bacterium
TTAGCCGTATTTTTTCTTCTTTCCTCATGAACTCAATCGTATCAGGAAAAGTATCGAACAACTAACATATTCACCCCAGGGGTGAATTTATATCTACACCCTAGGTATTAAGGCTGAAATGTACCGAGAGACACCCGCGGGGTGTACCAGAAGAATTTCAGATAGGAAATATAAGTCAAGCTACTTTCCGCATCAACTCCACGGTATCAGGAAAAGTATCAAGCTTCTCTATTTCCTCTATCGTATACCAGCCGTAATCTGACGCCTCACCATCAAGTACTATCCGCTGATCAGGTGATTGAGGAGTGCATAGAAATGCGATGAGGACGCCGTGCCAGCCATCACGTACTTCACTATGAATATGCGGGATAAGCTGAAGATTTTGGATTTCAAGACCTGTCTCTTCTTTGACTTCCCGCCTGAGACAGTCCTCGAGTGACTCGCCAAACTCCAGACCACCTCCGGGGAGTTGCCATTTTCCATGATACCTATCTCCATTTTGATTTAGTTTGGTAAGAAGGTATGTGTTTTTGTGTTTAATCACACCAATGATGACGGGCTGGATGAATCTCATAAGTATCTATGTTAATACCCGGTGTCATTGCAAGCGATGCAGAAACAAATTCGGCCAAGCGTGGCAATCCGTCAACTCGCGAATTGCTTCTCCCGCCGAGGCGGGATCGCAATGACAATAAGGTGACCTCTCTTTAATACTGCTTCATTAAAGTTTTATCCCACGTAATTATATCATCCTCCCAGCTTTCCCGTCATCTGCTGAAGTTCAGCATACCACTCACTCGGAATCTTTGGCTTTGGCAGGTGCACTTCCTGTAAACGGGGATCTTTGAGTAGTTCTATCACCCGCTCTCTGTTTCCGGCAAACAGCGCCTGTCCGATAAGGCAGCCTGTATCATTTGCTCTTACATCATACTCCAGCTCTTCATCATCCAATCCTTCTGTAGTTTCACCATTTTCATCGTAGCGCGCGTTCAAACTCGTCTTGAGCTCATACGCCCACCCGATTACTTTACTAAAAGCTTCTGTGGATGCTTTCGGTGAAACTCTCATGAGATCGAAGGTAATTTTTCTCAAGGGGTAACTCATCTCAAACGCAAAAGGAAGATTGTATTTATGGGTGTATAAAAGTAAAAAAGCAGCAAGCGCATGGTGGACTGCGTGAATTGTGCGATCTTTCCCAAACGCTTCGTTCCCGGCTTTCGTTCTTTTCCCCGGGAGAAATGGTGGAATAGCATTTCTGGCGAATCCCTTTTCGCCCCAGAATACATCACGGGAATCTCCCGGTATACCCCATCTTGAAGTATCTATACCCAAAAGGCGAAAATCAAAATGGGGATGCATGACGATTGCCGCGCTAACTAATCCCGCATAGAGTGTGTGATCAGTGTATGGACCTGGGGGAGTAGCCGGAAATGTGTCGTTTATATGTTGGCAAGCAGTGTGGAAAAACTCATCGAGAGCAGTACCAATGGTCGGGTACTCAGCCCTATCCGCGTCCATTTTCCAGATCATTTCGCGACTTGTTGCATAAACTACTGGATTTTGAGCGGCTTGAACCAGCCAGGGGAAATGACCTTCTCTCGTTATAAACGGTACTGCAATATTCTTCTGAATAAATCCGGGGGCAACCGCGCCGTGTCGCTCAGCCTCTGAAAGAGTTTGGTTGAGCGCATCTCGTTGTGCTTGTAATGTATTGTGGAAAGCTGAGAGATCAGTAAATCCTAAACCGATACCAAGAAGGGAGAAACCTAAAGTTCGCCGTGAAATAGGAACTTCGGTGAACAATGACTCCAAATGATTTTTTCCCATGCAGTTTAAAAAATTAATATATCTGAAACATCCACCTTCTTA
>CAZHGF010000060.1:0-4964 GCA_964531945.1 uncultured Gammaproteobacteria bacterium
GGTAAGAAATAGTTTGTTCTGAAGCGAAATCTAAGGTACAATAGAAGGATGAATATTCTTGGCATGGTCCTTACGGTAGTAGGCTTAAGTTTGTTTGAGATTATCAGCAGCATTGATAATGCGATAATAAACGCCGAAGTACTCTCAGGAATGGGTGCAAAAGCTCGTCGATGGTTTTTGTTGTGGGGAATGCTTTTCGCAGTTGTTGTTGTGCGGGGAGTACTTCCTTTCCTCATCTTATGGTTTGTTATTCCATCTCTCGGGCCAAGGGGACTACTTCACGCTGCTTTTAGTAACGACCCGCATGTTGGAAGAATCTTAGAGGAGTCTTCACATATATTATTAATTGGTGGAGGAACGTTTCTTATTTTCCTTTTTTTTCATTGGCTTTTTCTTGAACAGAAAAATTACGGGTTTATTGGCGAACGTTTTTTTTCAACTCAGGGGGTATGGTTCTATGCCGTCGTATCTATACTACTTGCGACTATTGTTTGGCATGCGATTCAACTGGATCCTTTGTTGGCATTTGGAGCAGTTATTGGATCAACAGTTTTTTTTATTACCCATGGGTTTAAGCAGCAGGCAGAGTTGGCAGAGCAAAAACTGATGCATTCATCCTCTCATATGTCCGACATGAGTAAGGTTCTTTATCTGGAGGTTATTGATACAACATTTTCCATAGATGGAGTCTTAGGGAGTTTTGCTTTTACTCTTTCTTTTCCTCTCATTCTACTTGGAAATGGACTAGGAGCGATTGTTCTTCGTCAGCTTACTATATCGAATATTGAACGGATAAAAAAATACCTCTATCTAAAGAATGGGGCAATGTACTCAATCCTTTTTTTGGGAGTAATAATGGTACTTGATGGTTTTGGTGCGCACATTCCTCAATGGCTTTCTCCTCTTATTACTATCACTCTCGTGGGATACTTCTACTTTAAATCAGCAAGAAGTATTTAGATACTACTCTTTGATCATGTAGCCGAATCCCCGAGCGGAGTGAATGAGTTTTTTCCGGTAACCATTATCAATCTTTTTGCGAAGGTAGCCCATATAAACGTCAACAACCCGCGTTTCAATATCATAAGAAGATGGCCAGATACGATTTAATATCATATCTCTCGTGAGTATTCTTCCTTTATTATTCATAAGGTAATGAAGTAACTTGAACTCCTGCGGTGTAAGTTTGATTGGCTTGTTGGCCCGCTTCACTTCAAGTGTATTATTATCCAATTCTAAATCGTCAATTTTAATTTTAGCGTTTGTTCCCCCATGACGAAGCCGTGCCTGAATACGCGCAAGGAGCTCATCGGCAACAAATGGTTTTGTAATATAATCATCAGCACCAAGGTTAAGTCCCTGAATGATATCAGGTGTTGTATCCTTTGCCGTCAAGATAATTACTCTAACTCCCGGATAATTTTTGCGGATTTCAAGGCAAATCGACTCTCCCGTTATGTTGGGTAAGTTAAGATCAAGGAGCACTAAGTCCGGTTGTGTTTTCTTGAGAAGTTCCAGCGCGGTTACTCCATCAGGAGCGGTTTTCACGGAAAATCCATTATCTAACAATAACTCTTTCAAATATTTCTGGATACCTTTATCGTCTTCTACAATGAGTACCGTTTTTAACATAGCTTTATTATACCCTTCACTTTTTATTCTTCTGGTGTCGGGAGCGAATGACTAATAAATCATATAGTAGAGTGAAGGAATGAAGGGTTTGTAATAAAAATGTAAGAATCAGGTAAGAAGATGAAGGCACACGAGAAAGTTTTTACGCATTCTTTACATTACGTTGTGCGTACGATCTGTTGAGTCCATTGTTTTATAAGCTCAAGATTTTTTTCTTGATTAAAGTAAAATCCATCAATCCGTAAAGAAGGAAGTAGTAATTCTCCATGAACATGCTTCACAAAGTTTTCAAGGTGATCCACGGCGCCACAAAAATGGGCGTAGGTAGAATCGCCGAGACCAATAACAGCAAATTTTTTATGGGGAAGTGTAGGAAAATGTGATAAGGTAATAAAATGAATAAAATCTTCGTGAGGTAATCCCTCCCGTCCTTCATGGTCCCAACTGGGAGAACCCAATATGATGAGATTATACTCCGAAAGTTCATCAAAAGGTGTTTCTTTTACCAGCTTACGGGTAACCGTATGATTATGTTGTTTGAGAATTCCTTCAATCGTTTGACACGCAATTTCAGTTCCCGAGGAATAGGTAGCGTAGAGAATGAGTATATTCATATAGAGTACATACTACTTTATAAGTAATGTTAGATCATTAAGAATTTCATGAGTATGGATTGATGGATCGACCTTTGCATACATTTTAGCCAGCTCTCCATCGGGATTAATAAGGTATGTTTTACGTAAAACTCCCTCAAATGATTTTCCTAAAAATTTTTTAACACCCCAAGCACCGTATGACTTAATAGTTTCCTTTGACTCATCACTCAAAAGGATAAAATTAAGGTTATATTTGTCTGCAAATTTTTTATGAGAACTTACTGAATCTTTCGATATTCCAAGAATCGTAACTCCTTTATCTTGAAACTGCTTCATCTGATCTCTGAAGCTACATGCTTCTTTTGTGCAACCGGGAGTATCATCCTTTGGATAAAAATAAATGATGACCCACTTTCCCTGATAATCAGAAAGCGTGTGTATTTTCCCATTCTGGTCTGGAAGCGAGAAATTAAGTGCTTTCATTGAGTGCGACGTATAATATTATAGATGAATATTATATCACTATCTCCTTCAACTACTGAAATTCTTTTTGCGCTGGACGCGCATCACATGATAGTGGGTAATACCTACTTTTGCGATTATCCTCTTGCTGCGAAAAAAATTCCAAAAGTCGGAAGTTGGACCGATATTCGTTTTGAAACAATAGCTCAGCTCCATCCTGACATCATTTTTACATCGACCGTTGTCCAACAACGATTGAAAGAACAGCTGGAATCATACGGATATAATGTAATGCATTTTGACCCCCGTTCATTAAACGATATATATACTTCTATGAGAGAGATAGGAGGTTTAATCGGTTATGACAGACAGTCGCAGAAACTCATTGACAAAATGAAAAGTCAAGAAGAGTTGCTCAGAAAAACAAAAGTTACCCATATTCCAAGGATCTATATTGAAGAATGGTATAATCCACCAATGATGTCAGGAAACTGGGTACCCGATATCGTGAAGATTGCGGGAGGAACATACGGTCTTATCCAAAAACACGATATCAGTCGTGTAGTCAACTTACAAGAAATAACACAGTATGATCCTGATATTATTTTTATTTCCTACTGTGGATTCCGTCAAAACTCCCCGACATCATATATAACCACAAGAAAACAGTGGAGTACTTTACGCGCCGTAACAGAAGGAAAAATATACGCTCTCGATGATACCTTTCTGAACCGTCCGGGTCCAAGGATACTGAATGCAGCTTTCCAGATACAAAAGGTTATCAGAAAAATATATACGTAGTATAATGAGGTGCTATGGATAAACGTAATATCCCAACTATTCTTGTAATTTTTGGTGCGACCGGGGATCTTATGGTTAAAAAGATCGCACCAGCGCTTTTTAATCTCTATACAAAAAACAAGCTCCCAAAGATGTTTCAGATCATTGGCTTTTCCCGAAGAAATCTTACGCAAGACCAATTCAAGAGTCACGTCACGCGCATATTAAAAGATCACAAAGGAGTTGAGTACCATCAGCAGAAAGCTGAGCAGTTTATTCAGCGGCTTCTCTTTCAGCAGGGAGACTTTACAAGTAAAAAAGCATATGACGATTTGGCGAAAGTTCTAGGTCATATAGATGGGGAATGGAAAGTATGTTCAAATAAGCTTTTCTATCTGGCAGTCCCTCCGGAGTACTATAAAAAAATATTTGAACATCTTGCTGCATCAGGTCTTACTATTCCTTGCTCTGCCGAAGAGGGGTGGACACGGGTTATCGTCGAAAAACCATTTGGGAAAGATGCTGAAACAGCGGAAGATTTGGACAATCTTCTTGCCAAGCTCTTTAAAGAAGAACAAATCTACCGGATTGATCACTATCTTGCAAAAGAAATGCTGCAAAATATTCTCGCATTCCGATTCTCAAATAATATGTTGGAATCAAACTGGAGTAATAACTTCATTGAAAAAATAGAAATTCGATTACTGGAAAAAATAGGAGTGGAAGGAAGGGGAGCGTTTTACGATGGCGTTGGGGCTTTGAGAGACGTTGGTCAGAATCATCTTCTTCAGATGCTCGCCTTGGTAACGATGGAACATCCGCAGGCTTTCGACTCCGAGATTATTCGCAGGAAGCGGAGTGAGATGTTAAAAACATTAAAGCCACTGAGTCAGACAGAGATAAAAAATAATACGTTTCGAGCACGGTACGAAGGGTATCCTACTATTAAAGGAGTCGCGGTAAACTCTCGGACAGAGACATACTTTAAATTACAAGGATATTTGACATCATCGCGATGGCAGGGAGTTCCCTTTACCCTCGAAAGCGGTAAAAAATTTCCTGAAGCAATAAAAGACATTACCATAACGTTTAAGCATCCAACACCCTGTCTATGTCCTCCTGACGGCGGGCACCATTTAAAAAACAAAATCGTATTTTCCTTGGAGCCGGAAGAAGAAATATCGATGGATATATATGTAAAAAAACCTGGACTCGAGTTCGGCGTTGATAAACGTACTTTTACGTTTCTCTACCGCAAGAAAGAAACTTCAGCTCAATACGTCGAAGAATATGAAAAACTTCTTCTGGATTGTGTCTTGGGAAACCAACTCCTTTTCTTATCAACTGCGGAGGTGCGGGCAATGTGGCGATTTATCGATCCTATTAGTCGCGCATGGGAGGAGAATAAGGTGTCATTACATTCTTATAAACCTCATAGCTTTGCGGTTACCCAAGAATCTGATTTTGTTGGAACAATACAAACATCAGCGTTTC
>CAZHGF010000060.1:4974-6727 GCA_964531945.1 uncultured Gammaproteobacteria bacterium
GAAAAATGGGAGCAAATATTGCCCGACGATTGACTGAAAAAGGATGGCGCGTTATCGGTTATAATCGTACCGCGCAGGATACCAGAGATCTTGAAAAGGAGCGAATAACTGGCGCGTATTCTCTTAAGGAAGTTATTCGTTCTCTCCAAAAACCGAGGATACTTTGGCTGATGCTTCCTGCGGGAAAAGCAATTGACGAGATTATTTTTGGTACGGAGGGGTTTATTCACTACGCGGATAAAGATGATATTATCATTGACGCTGGTAACTCCTATTATAAAGACTCTCGCGCGCGAGCAGAAAAATTGAAAAAATATGGTATTCACTATGTTGACGTTGGATTTTCGGGCGGACCCTCAGGCGCTCGTAATGGTGGCTGTCTCATGGTGGGAGGGGAGGAAAAACTATATGAATATCTCTTCCCTCTTTTCTTAGATGTCGCAACCATACAAGGAGTATCATTTTTCAAAGGTACGGGTGCGGGGCATTTTGTCAAAATGATTCATAATGGTATTGAGTACGGTATGATGCAATCGCTTGCAGAAGGATTTGATATCTTAAAACACTCGCAGTACAAACTTGATTTAGCAAAAGTTGCCGATATTTATAACCATGGAAGCGTCATTGAGTCCCGCTTGGTAGGGTGGTTGGAGAACGCGTTACAAATTTATGGACAGGACTTAAAACAGATTTCTTCAACGGTTGCGCATACCGGTGAAGGGACGTGGACCATAAAAACCGCGGAAGAACTGGGAGTGAAGGCAAAAGTGATTGAAGAAACACTCAAGTTTCGAATCAACTCAAAGGAAAACCCAAGCTTTACAGGAAAAATACTGACAGCGTTAAGAAATCAGTTCGGGGGACATAACGTAAAATAATTATCGACATTTTCCCCAGAGTCCTTTCTTTTGCGCACGGGCTTCTCGCTGCAGCTGCAAAAAATGATCGGCGTACTTTACATCGGGAGGAAACGTTACCGCTTGCGCATATCCCTCCTTTACCAGGTACTCATTGACAAACAGTGCAGGAGAAGTCGCTGTCGGTTCTTGCAAATAAACATAACGGAGTAATCTTCCATACCGGTCTGTTTCTGAGACATCTTTTTCCAGTTTGATCACTTTACCCAGAGCGAGCTCTCTATTTTTTTCCGATGCTTCTTTTCCAAAACACTCTACTCCTTTTGTTGGGTGTTTCGTCTCAGGGGTATCAATACCAATATAGCGGACGAGTTTCCCGTTTTCTATTTCGATCGTATCTCCATCTACTATTTTCATGACCTTTGCAAATGGGTAAGGAAGGGGGGTGGGCGATGGAGTGGGAGTAAGAAAAGATATGTCAAACGGGATGCGGATGGTTTTTGGTAAAGCCGTATATCCACCTAAAAAGAGAAAGATAAGAAATAAAACAAGAATAAGAGTACCTCTCATATATCCATTATAGCTTCTTTGTGCATATATTTTGCCTTTTGAGTTTGAAGATGACGGGGGAAATTGGTAGAATAGGGAAACCTAGTTATTAGTGATTGGTTAGTTGGTGATTAGTGTTAATTACACCTACTAATCACTAATAACTAATCACCAATCACTCAATTCCACGGGACGTAGTTCAGATGGCTAGAACGTACGCTTTGGGAGCGTAAGGCCGCGAGTTCAAGTCTCGCCGTCCCGACAGGTCGAGAGTCCGCAAAAGCAGTCAAATCGATATCTCCCCGTAAATATCCGACACTAAGGTTGTTCTAACGGTGGTCTCATTC
>CAZHGF010000061.1:0-6599 GCA_964531945.1 uncultured Gammaproteobacteria bacterium
CAGTCACGGTCATTACAGATCTGCATCGGCACTCCTGTTTTCATACGTTACGAAATCTCTTGAGAGTGCCATATGTTTCGTAACTTATGCAGAGTGTCGGTTAATACGTCAAGCGTTGAGCGTTTAGAAAATATGAAACTGAAACATGAATCATGAAACCAAAATGTTTCACCAAGTCTGACTTAGTTGCATGAATATGATTCATGTTTCAGGTTTCATATTACATGTTTCATGCTTCATATGCTAATATACAAAATGCCTTTGGACTGAAAAAATACTATTTATAGAGGTATGTATATAAGGAACTTGGATTATAATCTACTGACTCCTACAAAAAGATCTTTTATTCTCACAATAAATCATTTATAATGATTTTCTTATTTACTATTTCATTACTTTTTTATGTCAAACACTGACGAATCACCAGCACCGGCAGAAAATTGTCCACGGTGCGGATCTCCTTTGGGAGAAATTACTGAAACGAAATCGGGAAAACAGTTACGCCGTTGTACCACCGGATCATGGAATCCTGAGACCAAGTCTGTTGACGGCTGCGATTTTGTAAAGTGGATGACGCCGGAACCGAAAACACTGGATGAGAAATGTCCCAAGTGTGGGGCACAGCTCGTGATGGCAATGACGAAGTTTGGGAAGAAAATGAAACGGTGCTCGACCAACAAATGGGATCCCCAAACCAAGACTGCAACCGGGTGCGATTACGTTGAGTGGATAAAGGGCACGACAGAACAGCTTGACGAGGAATGCCCGCAGTGTGGCGCGAAATTAGTGATGTATACCTCAGCAGCAGGCAAGAAGATGAAAAAATGTTCTACCAACCAGTGGGATCCAAAAACCAGAGAATCCACCGGTTGTAACTATATTCAGTGGCAATGATTTTTTCAAATTACCACGGTAATGTAGATTGAACGCACCTTAATTTGTAGGGACAGAACAGTGTTCTGTCCCTACCATCAGGAATCATAAAGGCTCCACTACAGATTGTCCCCGATCCTCAAGGTTTCTATCTTCGCGGCGAGAATAAAATCGTTGAGAGATAACCCACCGATCGCGTGGGTCCAGAGCTCAATGGTAACTTTATTATAGAAGACATATATATCAGGGTGGTGCCCTTCTTCTTCAGCAATTTCCGCAACCTTGTTGATGAATCTGATTGAGTCTCTGAATGTCTTAAACTTAAACTGATATTTTATTTTTTTCCCCTCTACTACAGTCCACTTGTTAGAAAGCATACGAAGATATTTTTGAGTTTCCTCCTCATTCAATGATTGAGTACCACCTTCACACGGTTCACATTTTTTCTTGACAAGAGGACTTTCCATAGTATTATTTTACTACGTCCCGAGTATCTTTACTGCACCGAATCCTAGAAGTATTATTTTGATGAATTTACCGAGGAATGTGGGAATAAAAAATTTGGAGAAAGAAAAACCCAGGTATCCGGCAATCAGTCCGATAAAATCGTAGGGAAAAGGAATCACCGCGAAGAAAAAGAGTCCATAAAATCCATACTTATGAATTACGTTCTCTATTTTCTTAAGTTTTGTCGAAGGAGGAATCACCTCTTCACCATTCCTGCCAATAAACCAGCTTAAGCTATCATTGAGCGCCATGCCGAGTGTTGCGACGAGACTGAGCGTGAGTAAATCCATTTTTCCCGCGAGCGACGCGACAAGAAGTGACCCCGACCCTAAAAAGCTGAAAATGAATATCCCTATATACCCAAATCGCATGAAGGGCTTTGGATCGTAAAAACTGACCGATGAAACAATAAGGAGTACCAACCCGAAAATAAACACGAAACGCTTTGTTTTTTTTGACTGAAGAAGGGATATTAATTTCTGTCTGTAGAAATCATAGGGGTAAATCATTGGATCGGTTTCAAAAAAGTAATCGACCTCTCATCCTGTTGTATGACCCTATAACCATCCCGATTAAACTGAGTAACACCCGGTAGATCTTTTATAATATTCGTTACTAAATAATCAATCATCATCCCTCGGGCGCGTTTCGCAATCAGGCCGATATTTACTATTTTTCCTTTCTTTTTCTGCTTAAAGAGAACGGAAATAGCGGGAACTATTAATTTTTCATACCGAACTGCTTTCGCGTACTCTTGCGAAGCGAGATTGATAACATATCGAACGTTTCGCTTGGTGATTTCGTCGTTGAGCGCATCAGTCAGCTTGTCTCCCCAATAATCATACAATGTATACCTGCTTCCAATCTGAAGAGCTGTGCCCATTTCCAGCCGGTAAGGCTCTATCAGATCATATGGCTTCAGAAGTCCATATAAACCTGAAATAATACGGAGTGACTTTTGAAGATATTCCTGCTGAGGTTGTGTATAACGTGCCTCGTGCAGTTCTTTATAGATATCTCCCTGATAGGCGACAATTGCCGGCCGGGCATTATTTTTATCATGTTTTTTCACCCATTTCTGAAATCGGGTATAGTTATAGCCTGCAATCGCTTCGCTCACCTTCATGAGTTTTTTCAGTTTGTTCACTGAATACGCCCGCAGAATAGTAACTATTCTTTCCGCTTCATTCAGAAATTGCGGTTGGGTAGTAATTTTGGCAACGTATGGTTTCTCAAAATCGAGCGTCTTTGCAGGAGAGGTGAGAATCAGCATACTCCTATTATAACACCTACGTCATCCTGGCTTGTCCAGGATCTAGGTTTATTGAATTGATTCTGGAGTCTCCCGCCAAGGCGGGATCCCCAGAATGACGATTATATTTGTGAACCATGAACCCCGATTCAATCAGGGTGAACGGTGAACTTTCATAATATGACGCTCTCCCGCTCCATATCCTGTAAAAACTCCTTTGAGTCAAGCGTATAAATATCAGTGCTATATTCATCTACCCTCACAAAATCTGCTCTATTCTGTATGACCGCCTCATAGGGCTGGCAAATACTACAACCGCCGTGTTTACACTTAAAGCTTCCCAGCTGCCGTGATAGCTTTATGAGCTTTGCGATTTCGAGTAGCTTATTGAATGCCTGGTCTCGATCGGGTAATTGTTGCTTAATAAGACCATCTTCTTTATCCAAATACCAATAACTCGCCTTCGCAACAATTCTTTTCTGGCAATGTAATACAAGGAGGTAGTAAATGGGAAGCTGGAGAGAGTCAGGACTTTCATCCCGCTTGCTCGTTTTAAAATCGATGATATGGACGCTGTCTCCAGCCGGCAGGTACTCAAGCCAATCGATTTTCCCGCACAAAATAATGTTGTCCTTATCCGACAGCCAATAGTGAGGGAGATCCATTTTGATTTTGACCGCCTGATTTTTCAAGGGGCCTGGGTTTTCCATCACTTTCTTGAGCATATCTTCGGCCCGAAGTTTATAGAGTGCTTCAACCTCAAGGTCAGGAAATCCGCCTTTTTTGCCGGTGATTTTCTGCCACGCGGTATTAAGCTTGATAATAAGGGATTCTTTGAGTCGATCTTCGGTTGGCAGTACCGACAGAGACTCAATCACTTCGTGCACTGCTTGACCGAGAGACATGGGAGGACTCGCCAATTTAATTTTGTGACCGGTCTTTTTATCACGATAGATATGTTTCAGGTAGTAAGCGCGGGGACACTTGAGAAAATCAGATATTGACGAGTGAGAAACCCATACCGCTGAGTATTTATCCCCTGCCATTTCTCAATGGTACAGGAAATCTCAGGAAGAAGCAAAAGAATATAGCATGGTGAGACTAAATGTTTAGCGCGTAGCGCTTAAGCGTTCACCGTAACAATGTGGTTAAATATGCTCAATGGCTCAATGGTTCTATGGTTGAATGGCTCCATGGTTTTTAAACCATTGTAACCATGAAACAATGGAACCATTGAGCCATTGAACCATGAAAAATAATTTAAGCGTTTATGAGTTTGCTGCATCAAAATGCGTATGCAAGACTGCCTGTGTTATGATTATTCAACGGAACAGGCCATTATTACTTCATATGGACATTCTCTTCATCTATATTGTATACTATAAGTCTAAAAATATGAAAGCGAATGAAATAACTCTCATTAAGCTCGGCGGATCGTGCATCACGGATAAGAATAAACCATACATTTCCAATCGAGACGTTCTCGCGTCACTCGCCCGGCAAATAAAGAAGTATGGTAATCCCGTAGTGATTGCCCATGGCACCGGTAGCTTTGGCCATCCAACAGCAAAAAAATACGGCGGAAAAAAAGGATACGTTTCTAAGATTGGCATCGCAAAGGTATGTCATGATACCATGCGCATTAACCAGATTGTAATGGAAGAATTAATAAAAGCTGGCCTACCTGCCATAACTCTCAGACCAACCGCCCTGATTACTGCACAAGCGGGAAAACCGGATAAGCTATTTTTTGATCCTCTGTTACTGCTTCTCCGTCAAAACCTCGTACCGGTGGTGCATGGGGATGCTATTTGGGATTCCCGATGGCAGAGCACTATCTTTTCCAGTGAGTATACTTTAAATCTCATTATAGACTTCCTCTTGAAGCGGAAATTGAGTATCCCTTATGTTGTTGAAGTCGGGAATACCAATGGAGTACTGGATAGAAAAAATAAGACGATACCGTCGATTACCCCTGACAACTGGCCCTCGCTGAAGAAAAATATCTTCCATGCTCCTTATACAGACGTCACCGGATCCATGACGCACAAGATCGAAACTGCCCTGGTAAGAACCAAAGAGAATGTTCCCACCTATATTGTGAATGGTTGTGAGAAGAACATACTCTTAGATTTCTTGGGCAAAAAACGTGGCTTGTGTACTAAGATCAGTGCTTCATCATGTCGGCCATAAGAATAATTCATCGATAAATAGCATGTGTACCCACTGAGTGGAACCAGATAATATTCTTCTTGGTAAACTCAAAAATAATTCTATTGCTGGAGTAGTAGATTTTCATTGAAAGAAAATTAGCGAAGATCTGATAAGGACTTTAATAATTTTCCCTTTCCACCCTTAACTTCTTCTGCTGTAAACTGATAAACGTCAGTAAATGAATCAGGATGCAAAATACTATACAATATCATCATGGCTCTGCAGCATGTATTCCGGAAACACACAAACTCAATGCTCCTGTTTTCAACGTGGATACTGTCATCGGTATTGTATATTCTCCTCCTCTATCTGGCTGACCTTAATCCCGTGCGTGATAATGTGATCTACAGGAGTATTTTTATCTCAATAGCTGTAATTGGGCTGGGGGCTTTTGTCGCGTGGACCGGAATGTTTGTCATTGGGGTCGGTAACCGAGCGCTGAAGATATATAAAAAGTTAAACTTCGCGATTGAAGATGGTGCGCTCATACTGATCTTTTGTATATTTGCTCTTCTTGGTTACTTATACGGAAAAAATGAGCAGCTTGAAAGAATTCGATTATTAGAAAAAGAACTCAATAATACATATCAGGAGATACAATTTCTCCAGAAACAGGTTAATAGACCAATTATTCCTACCCCCACTCCGCAATCGTTAAAATCACAGAGAATAATACTAGTAACTCCGGCACCAACAGCATCATCTTTACCCCAACCAAATGAACCGGGAGAGTGGGGTATAGCAAAGCAGATCAGTGAACATACGTGGACGATGAAAATTCAAATGGATAGCACCATGGCAACTCCGCGGGAAATCTTTGACGCGTTGAATGAATATCGCTACAAGAAACGCCGTGAGAAACTGCAGTGGGATGATAGACTCGCCGAGTATGCCCAATCAAGGGCGCAGTTTTTTACGTCAAATGGCAAACTCGATGAACATGCGGGGTTTAGTGAATACGTGAGAAGTATTGATAATGTCAAAAAACTTGGTTTCTGGAGCCTCGGTGAGAACTCAAGCTTTGGATACCGGATGAATGGTATTCACCTCATCGAGTGGATCTATGCCGGCGACCCGCCTCACGATAATAATCAGCTTATGACTGAGTGGACGCACGTGGGAGTCGGCGTTGACGGCGACCAAACAAATCTCATCTTTGGAGGGAATAAAATGTGATTATGCTATAATAACAAGCTAAATATCACTATGACATTCCCCATTGAGAAATCTTCACATTTTGAAATAGCAAGATCAGAACCCGAAGTAATTACTCCGTATCTCTTTCCCGAAGGTTCTCAGGGGCGTGAACTTTTTCCTGATGAACTGAATGGAAAAAGAAGAAAATTGGACATCTTTCAACAACCGATTTTTACTACGACGGTTTTTACACCACCTCGTATTCCCGATCAATTATTTCCCGACGTAAATTTTTTGTTCCCGCCTTTTGAAACGAATTGGGGTGATGAACATACTACGATGAAAGATCTTTTAGACCAACCTGTAGAGCAAATAGAACCACGTATCAGGCACTTGCAAGATAGACTTCGCACATTTTTACACCAGATAGGAGTTGGGTCGGAAGGTTACCTGATCTCGTCGATAACCGGAGCATCTGCCCGAGCTATCCCTGCATACACCGAAGAAGAACGTAGAAATGCACTTGAAGCAGCAATATCCATGACGACGCTTGACCCCGCGTCTTCACAACCGCAGTTTATTTCTCCACCGGTTCGCGAAATCGTGAATCGTTACT
>CAZHGF010000062.1:0-6593 GCA_964531945.1 uncultured Gammaproteobacteria bacterium
TCTTCACGACAAGCAGTCTTAAAGACCATACAAGTTCTCCTCAAAAATAACCAATGATTAAGTATTGCATCATAGGGGCAGGACCATCTGGACTTACTGCGGGAATGTTTTTGAAGCAACCTTTTCTGATTTTCGAGAAAAGGTCTCATCCCGGAGGACATGCCGGCTCATTTTTTGAAGAAGGATATACGTTTGATTATGGACCACACATTATGTTTTCAAAAAATAAAGAGGTGCTTAATTTTATGGTGAAAGCACTGGGAAAAAATGTCCACAAATGTAAAAGAAATAACAAAATTTCGTTCAAAGGGAAACTCATAAAATATCCCTTTGAAAATGATTTAAAATCATTACCTTTAGAAGATAACTTTTCCTGTCTGTACGATTATGTTTTTAATCCTTATAAACGGAAATATAGTCGGCCGAAAAATCTCGAAGAGTGGTTTTTAAAGAATTTTGGGAAAAGCATATGTGACAAATATCTCTTCCCTTATAACGAAAAAGTGTGGAATTTACCTGTGCGTAAACTATCAATGATGTGGGCTGATAGGATACCGAATCCTCCTGCCGAAGATATAATTAAGTCATCGATCGGTTACGAAACCGAGGGATACCTTCACCAACTTTATTATCATTATCCCTTAAGAGGGGGATATCAAGCCCTCTCTGAAGCGTTTGCACAGAAAGTACCGGTAAGATATAATTGCGAAATTAAAAACATCACAAAAATGCCCCATGGGGGATTCAAAGTTTCAGATAGTAAAAATACGTATGAAGCTGAAAATATCATATCGACTTTACCTATTCAAGAATTAATCAAGATCACGAACTTTCCTATTCCTGACCGCGTTAAAGCTGCAATTAGAAAGTTGATTGTAAATCCAATACTTATTGTATCATTAGGAATCAGAGGAGAAGATAAGGAACAATATACAGCTATCTACTTTCCCGAAGCTGATTTTTTGGTAAATAGGATCAGTTTCCCAAAAACATTTTCACCGCTGAACGCTCCCAAAGGACACTATAGCATCCAAGCAGAAATTACCTGCATGAGAAATGCATCAGTCTGGAAGGAAAGAGACGAAAACATAATAGATCATGTTATTGACGGATTAGTTAAACGGAACCTCCTAGATAAGAAACAGATAGTGTATAAAAACTTAACAAGATCAAAGTATGCATATGTAGTATACGATACAGAATATGAAAAAAATGCGCGCGTTATCCGTGAGTGGTTTCCAAGGCAAGGCATACACCTTGTCGGAAGATTCAGTTTTTTTGAATACATTAATGTTGATGGAGCGATTGAGAGATCTAAAAGTATTGTTGAAAAAATAAATCAGGAATTTATAGATCTAAACAAAATCACATTCTAGTTTTATGAAAAGAAAATTTTTCATTCAAAAAACGTGTAATTTCTGTCATTCAGATTTAACCCGTTGGAAAGCTGTTTTCCCACTCAATGAGGAACAGAATCTTATGCAATGTGAACGATGCTCACTTATTTTCAACGATAAATGTCGAATAGATTTTGAGAATATTTACGGTATGGGTTACTTTAATCCAACAAAGAAGCAAAAAAAAGAGGATGTCGGCGGGTATTACGACTACAAAAATATGAGAGCTAAAGTAAAGAAAGAGTATTACTTTGCAATAGAGTTTATAAACAACTACATACGTAAGCAGATACATCGTAAAGTGCGAGTACTTGATGTTGGTAGCGGATATGGATATTTCTTAGAATATTTTAAACACACCAGCGCCTTCTTAAGCGCTCTGGAAGTTTCTGACGTATGTATACAGTATATGAAGAAAGAAATGCCTTTCCTAGATACGATAAAGGGTGATTTTTTATCTTTAGATGTTAAGAATAAATACGATATCATTTGTATGTTCGAATTCATTGAACATGTCATCGATCCTATGGCAGTGTTAGAAAAAGCATATCGATTACTCCATAAAGACGGATTTCTTATAATAACTACCCCGAATATTGGTAGTCCCTTATTTCAGATTCTAAAACGCAATTGGCCCGCTATTCATCCGCAACATCACAATCATTATTTTTCTAAAGTAACACTCAGTAAATATTTAAGAACCATTGGCTTTAGAACAAATAGATTAACTGAGGAGAATATTCTGTACTTTAGCTTTTTTCATATTAGGAATAGGCTAATCTCTGTTTTTCCATGGATGGCAATAGTATTAAATATATTCTCCTTTCTTGATGGAAGATTATTACCTATTTTTTCTGGAGGAAGCATGAACGTTATTGCAAAAAAATGAAAGCTCTTATTGGTGTCCGTAAAGTAAAAACTATTAAGTCTATTGAATATGACATCCGGTCGTTACTCGAAAGTATTCATTGGAAGAAAAATATCAAAGGGAAAAATATATTCGTCAAGATCAATGCAATGTCTGCTGAGCTTGTGCCTGGGAGAAACACCGGCCCGTGGATCATCGATCCGTTTTTAAAATTGCTGACCGAAACATATCCTAAGGCAAAAATATACATGGGGGATACCAACTTGGCAGGGTCTCGACAGTTTGATACCGCAATTAAAGTATGGTCTTATGATAAGATTGCGAAAAAATACAATATTCAATTGGTTAACATTGATAGATCTCCGTTAATTACCGTTGATATGAAAGGTGAAATATTGAGGAAAATGCTTTTACCAAAAGTAGTAGTGGAAGCAGATACAATTATCAATATTCCTGTCATGAAAACACACTGTTTAACAGCAATCACTTGTACCTTAAAGAATTTATGGGGATTACTCCCAAGAGCACGTCACCAATATCATCCCCATGTCCATGAAGTAATTGCTGATATAAATAACTTTTTCCGTAACTGTAGATTAAATATCGTAGATGCAACAATTGCAATGGAAGGGATTGGACCAAAAATAGGAACACCACGGATATGCGACATCATCTATGCTACAAATGATCGTGTTGCGGCTGACTCATATGCTTGTGAACTTATGTCTCTTAATAAACATGAAGCTCCTCATATCCAATATTGTGAACAAAAGAAAGTTGGAACAACTTATTACAAAGTTATCGGAGACAACATCAGGCCGATGAAGTTTAAGAAAGCCATTATGAAACAGGATACCGCTTCATTTATTGAGATGACATTGCGAAAAGTACCATACCTTAGAAAGATCATCTTTGAAACACCGTTAGTTTATATTGCTGGATACCTCGGTACACAATATAACTATTACATTTCTTATTTGTTAAGAGGACAAAAAAAATTAGCTGATAAAATCATTTTACATTCTCGTTACTCAACGTATTTTAAAAAAATATCTCAATGATAAGTTACCGTAATGTAACTGTTCTCATGATCACCAAAGAAGAGGAGCGTGCGGTAAGAAAAGTAATAAGCGATATAAAAAAGGATGTTCCGGGCGCAAAAATACTGATAGTTGACAGCTCTAAGGATAATACCCCAAAAATTGCTAGACAGTCAGGAGCTAAAGTAATAAGACAGTATCCACCAAGGGGATATGGACCCGCGATGCTCAAGGGTTTGTTATCTTCAGATACTGATTATGTAGTTACGATGGATTGCGATAATACCTATCCTACAAGATTTATTCCAAAACTCATAAAGGTTATATCTCAAGATTATGATGTTGTAGGAACAAGTCGCCTATCAGGAGGTAAACCAAAACATATGCCCTATCTAAATTACATTGCAAATAAAGTCTTCAATTTTGTTGCTACAGTTGTATTCCAAAGAAACATACAAGATGTACATAGTGGAATGCGCGTTTATCGAAAAAAACTTATAAGAGAAATTCGTTGGGATGGAGAAAAATCTGCTTTTCCAGTAGAACTATTGCTTAAACCTATCGAATTAGGTTACAAATGGATAGAGATACCTATTGAGTATAATAAACGGTTGGGATTTACTTCCCTTGATAGACTGGGGAGTACATACTGGACTTTTATTAGGATATTGAAATGTAGGTTTTCCACATGAAACTTAAAAGAATTTCAATTCTCACACCGACTCATCAAAACGAAGATAATATTGAAAAACTGATTTTCGATATATATCACTACGTCGTGTATCCTTTAAAAAAAAAGTCGATAGCATCCGAAGTGATCATAGCAGAGGATGGAAGTACAGATAATACCCGTATACTTTTAGAAAGAAATCAAACAAAGTATAAATACCGATTATTGTCAGGTAAAAAAAAATTAGGTTATATTAAAGCTGTTAAAAACCTTTTCTCCAAAGCCAATGGTGAGCTAATTTTCTTTCTTGATTCTGATGGTGAAATTAACCCAAAAAGCTTTTGGCAGCTTTTCGCTCTTTGGCAGAAGGGAAACTATGATATAGTGACGGCATTCAAACTTAATCGCAAACCATTATACAGATTTATAATCTCGAGAATTAACAACCTCTTGCTGAGAATCTTATTTCATACTAAAATTAGAGATGCGAATGCCGGATTTCGTCTTATGAAGAAAGAAGTAGGGAAAGAACTCGTACAAGCAAGCGGATATTTACACTCTAATTTTAACGCCGAACTAATAATTAGAGCCGTGAAGGAAAATATTTCTATAGCTGAAGTGGCGGTACCACATTTTGAAAGAAACAGTGTTGCATTTAAACCACAAAAACTTGTAAAAATACTTATAATGGCTTTCCTAGAACTTTTTAGGTTCCGATGGTATCTAAAGTCGACCAAAGAAGCCAGTTATCACTCCAAGAGAATATGAACAAAATTAACCAGGTGGGACTCCCAATCACCACCGTTATTTTTATAGCTACATTACTCATAATCTCTCTTCTTCGTAACAACTTCTTTGTATCTTCACTAAAGTCGCATTTTTATGAATCAGAGTTGATATTTCAGGAAGTCGAAGTAAAGAAAAATCCAGCGCTACCAGAAGACGTTGCAGGAACAATAGATGATGATATCAAAGAGTTATTTTTTCTCTGTCAGGCTCATTCCTGTGAGATTAACTACCCTTTTATTCAAACTGTAACCTTAAAGAAGATAAGTATATTATACACTGAACAAACTCCAACTCGAAAATTTGATGTGGTTTTCAAACACTCAAGAGGAAGTTTTACTCAAGATTCTATCATTACTAGCTGTAGGGACGAACTCCCCCTATGTGATTATTATATAAATACGCCCGACAAGATTGATAGCATAAAAATTGAACTGCGAAACGCCTCACTTCAGCATTCCGGTATTAGTGAAATAAAGTTCTTTACAGGGGAACAAAAGAACATTTTTGAATCTTTTTTTGATTTTACTTTTATCTGGCCCCGGAGTATCGTAACTTACATCATATATCCCTTTTTCTTTTTCATTCTGTATCTCATACCAGGTATTCTTGTCCTAAAATTATATCAAAAACGATCCTTCTCTCCTAATATTTTTACGATTTTAATCTTATCCACAATACTTCTTGCAGGAGGATCGTTTCTAATCCTAGTACCTATCCCTTCTATTATTTTTAAGCTTCTCATTATAATAGGAGTTTCACTATTCATTTATCTGTGTATAGTCGATAGAAATACCTGGAAGATTTTATTAGAAAAGTATAAACCGATCATACTTGTTTACTGTATTTCAATACTTTTATTATCTTTGATCATGTATGTTCGAGACTTTCCAAGAAATCAGAATACAATTCTCCTTTATGATTTTTTCTATACCATAAATCAACACATATCAGTTCCCTATGGTTTGTACGAAGTTGAT
Source organism: uncultured Gammaproteobacteria bacterium (assembly GCA_964531945.1). Taxonomy (GTDB): domain Bacteria; phylum Patescibacteriota; class Microgenomatia; order UBA1406; family GWC2-37-13; genus CAZHGF01. The sequence continues at coordinate 5,742 of CAZHGF010000062.1, forward strand.
TTTTTGATACCGTACCAAAACGCAATCAACTTTATACGAGGTGGAGTATCCTTACAAGAAAAGGTAGGAAGTATTTATACTATCACAGACAAACCTCCTGCTATTCCTTTTCTGACGGTCTTTTATGTAAAGGCCTTCGGTGAAAATCTGTTTATTTATCAAATGCTAATAGTTATGCTTTCGAATCTTTTTGTCTTTGGAATATTTCGTTTAGCTTCATTATTCGTTAAAGAAAAATTGGCCTTTTTAACCTCGACTATAATGGCATTTTCTCATTTTTTTATTTACAACGCGCTTTATGCCCCCACAAAAATAACGCCTCTTTTTCCTATTCTCATGTCATCATTTTATCTTTTAAAACCTACTCCCAACTTTTTTATCTCTGGTTTATTAATAGCTTCTGCTTTTCTCTTTCATCAATTCGCATTGGTTTACTTTGTCGCTTTTCTTGCTTTTGCCATATGGAACGGTGTAAAAAATAAAATGAAAAGTATCACCTTAGTAAAAAGTGTTGCAATTTTTGTTACGCCTACATTAATGGCTTTTGCTTCTTGGACGTTGTTTTCGCATTCAATAAATAAAGGAAATGCGATCTATGGTGCTTTTTTAATTTCTAAATCATGGAGTGAAACAACTCATAGTATTACCAATAATCAGACTTCAAGTTTTCAAAGAGTCACAAGTAGGTTATCTGAAAAACAATACTGGGAAGAGAAATTAGATAATCTGTTGGGTCTCTTCATCTTTTATTCACCAAAATACAGTAATGATGCGCGAATATTAGATTATTTCAAAACCACTATCCCAGGTAACATAGGGAATGTGATGCTACTCGCAATCGCTGCTGCCTTT
>CAZHGF010000063.1:0-6436 GCA_964531945.1 uncultured Gammaproteobacteria bacterium
CGGTAAATCGTATAGTTTGTACTTTAACATCTTGCTGAGCGCTATTTCCTCTGGGGTAGTAAGGTGAATGACAACAACATTCGCGGTCATAAATTTATAGACCGGAGTATCCGGTTGCTGGAGTAAGAGCTCACTAATGCTAAAAACACCGATGAGTCTTTCTTCTTGATTCAGTACATAGATGTGATTTAGGAATGAAAAATTTGAGGTGGTTACCTTTATTTTCGCGATAACTTCCCGTACCGTATCATTCGGAGTTACCACCAAGTACTCTGTGGTCAGACGCTCACCGATGGGGGTTTTGGACAGCTTGAGAAGATGGATTATCGTTTTTTTATTCGCGGGAGCAAGCAACTCAATAATCTCCTCTCTTCTTTTTTGAGTAAGGGTAAGGAGAATATCCACTGCCTCATCAGGCTCAATAAGAGAAATCACATGCGCCGCTTTTTCCGGGGTGAAATTGCGGAAAAGAACTGACTGATAATTAATGTTTAAATTATTAATGACTTCTGCGGCAAACTCCTCATCAAGCGATTTAAGCACACGGTCAACATTGGTGATGTTCATTTTTTCAAGGTAATCCGCCAAATCCTCCGGCCTGATTTTAAGAAGTTTGTCCTGCTCAGTCTTCAGCATGACCATACCCCGCGCAAGTTCCAGAGGCTGAATATCAGCCCAAGAGAGAAATTTTGAACTGAGTTTTACGCCAAAAGGATTTAGTACTTTCAACATCCTATCCTCTATCCCAAACCACCTCAACACTCCCAATATCCCGATATCCACTCCCGCGATATAGTAACCCGGTTTATCATTGATTGCGATATCGTTGACGCGTACAATTTTGTTCCCTGAGATATCGATAATCTGTTTATCAAGAAGGTTCCGAACAAGGTATAATTCCTGATCGGTAATCTCTTTTTTTTCGAAGTGCTTTGTGACAATTATTTTATGATTCATATTTTTTATATTTGAAGTAGGAATAAGCAGTTTTTGCTCCTTTGCGTCTCTCACTACAATATTAGTGACTTTGGGAGAATCAGAAACAAGGAAGGTAAGATCGGTGAGCCTCCCAACTTTCTTCATTTCCTCAGTGTAAACCTGCTTGCCCTTAAGCTCTGAGAAATAAAGCATATTTCGTATTATAAGAACATTTTTAAGATATGTCTACTTCATTCGTTCAGGGAATGTCCATGGTTCAATGGCTCAATGGTCACATGGTTTAAGCGCTATGTTAATTTGGCAATCGTATAGCTATCTATCCATGTAGCCATATAACCATGTATTAACGTTGAACGCTATATGCTATAATTTCCCTACACGTGGGCGTAGCCTCCTTTTCCCTCCAAGGGCGGGATTCGGCGGGGCGCGAAACACCTTTGGGTTAGTGGCTCAGTGGTAGAGCGTCGTCCTGATAAGACGAAGGTCGATGGTTCGATTCCATCCTAACCCACCGATATCAGATGTCAGATGACAGATCTCAGATGTCAGAAATAAAACAGATATCATACATCAGTCATCTGTCATCAGTCATCTGGCATCTGTCATCTAACTTGGCCGCTTAGCTCAGCTGGCTAGAGCGCTTCGTTTACATCGAATAGGTCGGGGGTTCAAATCCCTCAGCGGCCACAATCTAAGGTAAATTATCACTCACCTCACTCTTACTTCATTTTTATTAAACTCTGCTATACTGGTAAGGCTGAAAACATTCCTCTTCAGTTTATGGAACATATTATTAATCTTCTCAAAAAACCAGTCTCTGTCGTAGTACTCTGCGCGCTCTTACTCATTCCTTTTTACATTTTTGGAATTCAGGACTCAACGGCAGTAAGAAAGGAAACTCAAATTTTGGATAAAAGTTTTGCGACCACCACGCGACCAGCTCCTTCAATGGCCATCTCTCCAACAAAATCTCAAAGACAACCGATACAGCTTGGTGTTGTCACTGATGACTACGCGAATAGATTCGGTGGTATCAGCTCAGTCGAACAAACAATTGATAAATCGCTCTCCACAATATCTATTTTTAAACAGTTCGGTCATCCTACTAATAAATTTCTCATTAAAGAAGACCTTGAATATATAAAATCCCGTAACTTCAAACTTCAACTCTCATGGGAGCCATGGAATCCCAATGAGGGTCAATCACAGTCGGTAGATTACCTCAAAGAAATACCGAGCGGAAAGCATGATGATTACTTACGGTTGTTTGTTACTTCTATAAAAGAGTTTGGAAATCCGGTGGTGATGAGGTTCGGGCATGAGATGAATGGCAACGGGTATCCATGGGGAAATAGAGCAGAAGAGTATCGAAACGCGTACCGACACATAGTAGACTTTTTCCGGAAAGAAGGCGTCACCACTGTCACCTGGATGTGGTGTGTTAATGCCGATAACGTTCCCTACTCTTCAATTGAAACTGTCGCCAATTTCTATCCGGGTGATGATGTCGTCGACGCGATAGGAATCGATGGCTTTAACTTTGGCAGTACTCAACCGAGTATCGGATGGAGAAGTTTTAGAGATATCTTTGGTAACGCGTATAATTTTATTCGAAAGAAATATACGAAACCCATTGTCATCGCTGAAGTCGCGTCAACAGAACATGGTGGTGATAAGGCAGCGTGGGTACGAAATATGTTTACGGTTGAACTCACTTCCTACTTCCCTTCCGTTCAGGAAGTAGTATGGTTTAATTTACTTAAAGAAACCGACTGGAGGGTTAACTCATCTAACTCATCAGCACAGGCGTTTAAGGAGAGTATCAGATAACTTCTTACATTTTTTTCTTACACTTCTTACACACTACTCAATCTCCCCTGATAGTTTTGTAGAATGATAAAAAAATTAATCAGGGGACTATTGCTGAAAGGTATCCTCATCGGTGGTGCATGCCTCTTGAATGCCTACATTTTTTTTCGCGTTCAGTTTATTAATTTTATACCACTCTTGACTCCGCTGAGTATCATTCTCTTTGTTGCAGAACTTCACACTATTTTTCACCTCTATGGATTGTTCTACGCCCTTTGGCCAAGAAAATATCAGGTGTTTAAAAAGATAAATACTAATCAAAATTTAGTGATAAATATTTTTATCTGTGTATGCGGAGAACCGGCATCTCTTGTCAGAAAAACAATTGTTGCGGCAAAAGAAGCGGTAAGTGTGTATATATCCAAAGTGCAACCCTACGAATATCCTACCATTACTGTTCTCAATGATGGATTCGCTGCAAAAAATTTATACTGGAAAGAGATAGAAGAAATAAGTAATGCTCTTGGAGTGAGACACATCGCTCGAGAAAACAATAAGGGATTTAAAGCAGGAAATATCAATCATGGATTGAGTTCTACTCCAACCAACGACCCTCATAATACCATTGATATGGTATTGGATTCTGACTTCTCCGTCGAAAAGAACGCTCTGGTAGAAATAGCAAAACCTTTTGTTGATAATGCTATCGATTTTGTACAAACTCCTCAGCGCTATGAAAATGAAAAAAGCTGGATAGCCAAAGCTGCGGCCGCGCACCAGATCTTTTTCTTTGAATATATATGTCCTTCTAAAGGATATGATAATGCTTTGTTCTTATGCGGTACCAATTTCGCGATTAGGAGAAAGGCGTTAAAAGATGTGCGCGGCTTTGACATGCGCTTTATAACTGAAGACTATGCGACTTCACTAAATTTACATTTAATAGGGAAAAAGGGAGTATTTATTCCAAAAGTCTTAGCACGTGGGATTGCTCCTTCAACATTAAAAGCATACTTTAACCAGCAGAGAAGGTGGTCAAAAGGAAGTTTTGACGTAAGCTTTGCCTACCTTCGTAAAATATTATTTGGGTCCCTGACGCTTAAACAGAAATTTCATTATCTGCTCTCCGCAACGTATTATCTTATCGGATTAAGAGACCTTATCCTGATCCTTGCACCCATTCCGTATCTACTTACCGGTGCGTCGCTTATCAAGCCAAATAATATTCACTACCTTCTTTTTATTTACCTTCCTTTGCTTCTTTACAACTTTGTAATGTATGTGTTGCTTTTTAAGCATCCTATCAAAAGTTTAGTACTGGATATTATTTCATTTCCGGTTTTCACTACTTCTTTTTTTTCAAGTATTCTGAAAAAAAATCTTTCATTTATCGTCACTATTAAACATTATCATAAAGAAAATCCGTTTACCGTTTATAGATTGCAACTTCTTGTAGCTGTTCTTCTGTTTATTGGTCTTTTTTTTAGTATGTACATCAGGAAAAATACTGGTTTTGGCACTTTGGTCAATTATTTTTGGGCGACGTATGACGCTGTTTTTTTGGCCTTTGGATTTTTCTTGATACTTCATGAAAACTACGGCGTAAACATATTTGCAAATCGTTTAAATAAACTTCGAAGATTATTTATCGTAAGACCAACTATATATCGTTTTTCACTTGCGACAATCGCGAGCGTTTTGATTATTTGCTCTGTTGGAATTCCCAACCTCTTTGCGGAGAACTCCACAAAAATGGCAAATGCCGTAGTCCCATGGTCTCAAGAGCTCTTGGTACCCAACCAGGGGGTATACTACGGTTACTATTTTCCTCATCTCAATATTCATCCGAAAAGCACGAAAACAAGTCTCCTTAGAGATGAAAGACCATCGCTCGTCATGTTTTACCAGGACTGGAATAATCAAGATTTTAATAGCAGCTTTGTTGAGCAACTTTCTCAACAGGGCGCAGTACCGATTATCACCTGGGAACCATGGGATTCTAAAAAAATAGACGATAAAGAATATAATCAGAACCTCTACTCGTTAAAACGTATTGCCTCGGGTAAATATGACGATTATTTAAGAAAATGGGCGAAAGCAATCAAGCGCTATGACAAACCTCTCTTTATCCGGCTCGCGCACGAAATGAACGGCAACTGGTATCCATGGGGAAACAATAACACACCAGAAGATTACATTGCTATGTGGCAGCATGTCTTTAGTATTTTTGAACAAGAGGGTGCGAAGAACGCATTGTGGGTATGGGCACCCAATAACACGGACGAGTATGGGAGAACAGAGTCACTACTCGATTATTATCCCGGAGATAAATATGTAGACTGGGTCGGATTCAGCGGATTTAATTGGGGAACCTCCAGCAGTCTCACCCGATGGTATTCATTCCGGGAAATTGCCGCTGATGCCTATGCTCAACTATCAAAACTCAATAAACCCATTATGGTTGCCGAAACATCATCAGTGACAAGCGGCGGCGATAGAATCGCTTGGATAAAAAAAACAATGATAGAAGATATCCCTTCCTTTCCCAAAATTAAAGCGGTTGTATTATTTGACGCGAACTTTCATAATGCAGACTTTAAGCTATCCGAAGACAAACAGTCATTGAGAATACTCTCTGAAACCATACTGGTAAACAGGTATTATCTTAAACAACCGCTTTTACTGGTGAGAAATGAATGAGGAGTACCCCCGCCGGTCTAACCGCAGCGGTTAAACGTGGATTATTATGACAACCTGATATTAATTTCGCAGGTTGATTGTGATTTTATTCCCCTTCGCCGAATAGCTCAAAGCTTGCTTTGAGGATGAAGGCGCAAAGGGGAACGGAGGAATTCCGCTTTGATACGCCGCAGCTTGGTAGGAGGAGCTTCATTTCTCCAAAATATACACATCCTTCTGATCAAAGAAGCGGTGTTTCCAGCCGTTGTCCATTTGCAAGCAGTCAACGGTGTGGAATCCATTTTTTAGCGCGTCCTCAAACTCAGTGTAAACCATGAAGTTACCAATACCGTTAAAACGATCAAGATCATTGCCGCCCTTCATCGTATAGTACGTCCCATTGTAGGTAAGAATGAAGTCAATAGCAGCCAAATGATTTTGAATATAGACCTCAATGAACTTCACCTTGTAGTCTCCTTCATTATTATTCATCTGCTCATACGTTTTCCTCCGGTCTGACTCAACCAGATCACTCTCATCCTCAGGATCTTTGCTGAATCGCTGGATATTAAGCTCAATCATCCTGTTTAAGTGTTTCAGGCTTTTTCCCTCAGTTTTTACCACTTTCGGGTTCAAATCCGCGATACGATAATAGTCTGAGCGAAGGTTATAGCGGTCTTTTTTGCTGAACGTGCGCAAGAGTTCATCCACTGAAGAAATTCCTTCCAAACTCTTAAGGTTTTTTGGATCATCAGCTTTTAGAAGCGGATAGAGTTTCTTTTTACTCCAGCTTTTTTCCACTTCAACAGCGTTCAAAAGGAGGGGATTCGGTGCTATCTCAAACAAAACATCGATGAGCTTCTCATCTCTGACAAAAAACGTGTTATCTTCCATCCAGTCACTCCCAAACCACATATACTTGTTCCGGTAATCGCTATACCAGAGAGGAAGTACCGCCAAAGGACGTTTTCTTTCGAAGATGGTATAAAAGTATGGTTTGTATCCGTAA